>NZ_JADPKQ010000040.1:0-19956 GCF_023074015.1 Bradyrhizobium sp. 142 | reverse complement strand
CGCACGCTCCGGCGCCGCAGCCAGACCGATGGCATGAGGTGGGAGACGATCAGTCGCCTCGCCTGTGACTGCCTCCCCAGGCCCAACATCCGTCATCCTTGGCCGCGAGCACGCTTCGCCGTCACTCACCCGAGGTGGGAGCCGTATGCGGGAAAGCCGCACGTACGGATCTGTGCGGGGGGCGCTCAGCAATGAGCGTCCCTACCGCGACCGCTGCGCTCGCAATGACGAGTCTGCTGATGCAGCGCGCGCACTATCTCCGCAACGTCGTCCCGGCGAAGGCCGGGACCCATAGCCACCAGCGGACGTGGTTACGGAGACTCGGAGTTATTTTTTCACGCAGTAACAACGGGCCCGCCGAACGCAACCGTCATAGTCTCTAACGCGCGCTAACTATCGTCCGACTTAAAACTGTCATAATCGCCGAATGGACCCCGCAGCCGCACCTCTTTTACAAGCCATTAAGCAGGCCTGCATTGGATGCGGCGGGAAAGTGCGTTGGGGATTGCCATGAATGCCGCGAAGAAAGCGCCGGGAAAACCGGCCACCGAAATGTTCGACGACATTCCGGTGCTTCAGCGCAAATGGCGTGCCGCGTTGAAGCCGGGCGAGCAACTGCCGCGCTACGAGGACGTGATGCTCGGCAGCCTTGGCCGGCTCGCCGACCACATAGCGTTGCTCAAGGTTGACGGCGCGCTCGAACTGTCGCGCAGCGGACGTTACGTGCAGAAATGGCTCGGCGAGGAACGCTGGGACATTCCGGTCGCGGAGCTGTCGCCCGATTGCGCCACGGCGCTGTCGGAAGTGGTGGCGAACGCGCTGAAGAATGGACGGCCGCATCATGCAAGTGCACATTGCGTTCGCGACGGCATGGTCAGGACTTACGATCTGCTGGCGCTTCCGACCGCCTCGCGCTGGGGCGCCACGTTGATCGGCGCCTACGTCAACGAGCGCGGTGCGCAATACAACCTCCTCGACGCGATCTTCTCGTCGACCGACGACGCAGTCCTCTCGCTGGCGACGCTGCGTGACGCCGGCGGCACGGCGTTCGATCTTCAAGTCGTGCACCACAACAATAGCGCCGCACTGCTGCTGAAGGCCACAGGCGCCGGCCTTTTGTGGCGCCGGATCGGCGAGGCGGACAATTTGCTCGCCTCGCCCGACATCATGAGTTTTCTGCTCAAGGCCGTTGCCGGCGGCCGCGGCGAACAGCTCGAGATCGAGCGCGACGGCCGGCATCTCCGACTGAGCGCCACCGCCTTCGCCGACGTAGTCTCGCTGACGATCTCGGACGTCACCGCGCTGAAGCGCCGCGACGCCTCGTTTCGCCTGCTGTTCGACAACAACCCGATGCCGATGTGGGTGTTCGACGCACAGACAAAGGAATTCATCAGCGTCAACGACGCCGCGGTCCAGCACTACGGCTACAGCCGCGCCACCTTTTTGCGTATGACGCTGCACGAAATCTGGCCTAGGGACGAATGGGACATCCACGCCGAGGCACTCGAACGCATCGGCGATACCTATCACTCCTCGCGCAACTGGCGGCATCTGCGCGCCGACGGCAGCGAGATCGAGGTGCTCACCTTCGGCCGCCGGGTCGCCTTCGACGATCGCGACGGCTATCTGGTCGCGGTGGTCGACATCACCGAGCGACGCAAGGCCGAGGCGCGGATCGCCCACATGGCGCATCATGACGGGCTCACCGACCTGCCGAACCGCGAATATTTTCAGGAACGCCTGAAACAGGCGATCGAGCAGGCCGGAGGAAAGCGGGTAGGCGTGCTCCATATCGACCTCGACCTGTTCAAGAACATCAACGATTCCTTCGGGCATCCGGCGCGCGACCGATTGCTGAAGGAGGTTGCCGAACGCCTGACCAGCGCCGTCCGCGGCGCCAATCTCGCGGCACGTCTCGGTGGCGACGAGTTCGCGGTGATTCTCGCGGCCGACGTTTCGCCGAACGAGGCCAGCGCTTGTGCGACCTTGCTGATCGACATGCTGAAGGCGCCTTATGACCTCGACGGCCAGGAAATGGTGATCGGTGCCAGCATCGGCATTGCGCTGTCGCCGGGCGACGGCACGACGTCGGAAGAATTGATGCGCAACGCCGACATGGCGCTCTACCGGGCGAAGTCGGACGGCGGCGGCGTGCACCATTTCTTCGAACGGGAGATGGACCTCCAGGCGCAGAGGCGGCGCGCCATGGAGCTCGATCTGCGCCGCGCCTTTGCCAATGGCGAGTTCGAGCTGCACTATCAGCCGCCGGTGTCGATCGCATCCGACCGCATCTCCGGTTTCGAATCGCTGCTGCGCTGGTGCCATCCCGACAAGGGCATGATCTCGCCGGCGGAATTCATTCCGGTCTCTGAGGACATCGGCCTGATCTCCCAGCTCGGCGAGTGGGTATTGCGCGAGGCCTGCGCCGAGGCGACGAAGTGGCCCGTCGACGTCAAGGTCGCGGTCAATCTGTCGCCGGCACAGTTCCGCAGCCGCAACCTGGTTCAGGTCGTGATCTCGGCGCTGGCGCAGTCCGGCCTGTCACCCAGACGGCTCGAGCTCGAGATCACCGAGTCGATCTTCCTGGCGGAGACCGATGCAAATCTTGCGATACTGCACCAGCTGCGCGAGCCGGCGTCAGCATCTCCATGGATGATTTCGGCACCGGCTATTCCAGCCTCAGCTATCTCAGAAGCTTTCCCTTCGACAAGATCAAGATCGATCGCTCCTTCATCAAGGATCTCGCCCAGCGGCCCGATTGCGTCGCGATCGTGCGCGCGATCTCGGGGCTCGGTCGCAGCCTCAACATCACCACGACTGCGGAGGGCGTCGAGACCGAGGATCAGCTCGATTGGCTGCGCGCCGAGGGCTGCAACGAGGTTCAAGGCTTCTATTCAGCGCGGCGCGGCCGGCCGCCGAGATCGCGAAACTGCTCGCCGATTTCGGCCAGCGCGCCTCACGGGCGGCGTAGCTCGGGCGGGTAGCAGTCATAGACCAGCGCTTTGAAGGCGGGCGTAATCCGCCCGCGCTCGCTCTGGGTCTGCTGCATCAGCACGTAGACCATGTCGAGCTTGGGATCGACGCCGAAATAGGTGCCGCTGCCGCTGTCCCATTTCAACTCGCCGAGCGAGCCCGGCGGCGGCGGCTTTGCATCGCCGGGATCGGTGCGCACCGCAAGGCCGTAGCCATAGCCGAAGCCGTCGCCTGGAAAATAGAAATAGTCGCGTCCGACGCCGGAGCCCGGGCCGATGTGATCGGTCGTCATGGCCTTGAAGGCAGCAGGGCTCAAATAGCGTTTGCCCTCGAACTTGCCGCCGTTGAGCAGCATCTGCGCGAAGCGCTGATAGTCGGCGATGGTCGAGAGCAGTCCGCCGCCGCCGGACTGCCATTCGGGATGGTCAAGCCGCTCGCGCTCCGCGGCGAGCAGGATGAAATCCTTCGGCAGCGGCCGCGCCATCCGCGCCAGCTCGTCCTCCATCGCCAGCGCGAATTTGGTGCTGCTCATCCCGAGCGGGTCGAAGATGCGTTGCTTCAAGAATTCGTAGAGCGTTTGCCGGGAAATGATCTCGATGACGCTGCCGAGCACGTCGGTGGAATGGCCATAGCGCCACAGCGTCCCCGGCTGCCGCGCCAGCGGCAGTTTTGCGATTCGCTCGGCAAATTCCCTATTGTTGAATTGCCCCTCGAAGATGTTGGCGGCCTTGTAGGCATGCTCGACCCATTTGCCGCCGATATAGTCATAGCTGATGCCCGACGTATGCCGCAGCAGATCCTCGATGTTGACGGGACGGACCGGCGGGACGAGGTCGAGCTCCAGCTTACCGTCCGGCAGGGTGACCTCGAGGCCCACCTTGGTGTCGGCAAAGAGCGGGATGTATTTCGACACGGGATCTGCGAGCGCGAGCTTGCCCTCGTCGATCAGCATCATCGCGCCAAGGCACGTGATCGGCTTGGTCATCGAATGGATGGCGAAGATCGTGTCCGGCGTCATGGCAAGGCCGGTCCTGGTATCGCGCACGCCGAACGTCTTCAGGTAGACTGGCTTGCCGTGCTGCTGGACCAGGATCACGGCGCCCGGCAAGCGGCCGCTCGTCACCTCGTTGTCAAAGAACGCCGTGATGCGATGGAGCCCCTCGGCCGCCGGCGCGGGGATGTCGGCGGCGCGGCCTCGCGCCATCGTGCCGGCGAGCAGCGCGGCCCCGACCAGAAATTCACGCCGCAACATCCTGGCTTCCTCCCTGGCCGGGATCAAAGCCGAAAGACGTTCGAGGCGTCAACAAGACATCGATTAAAATCGCGTCACGATTTCCGAAAGGAACGGTCGCGGACGGTCTTCACTCGGCTTGGTCGGCGTGCCGATGTGGACGAGGCCGGCGAGTTTCTCGTCCGGCTTGAGGCCAAGCCCGTCCAGCACGTCGCGATCGAAGGAAAACCAGCCGGTCAGCCAGCAGGCGCCGTAGCCGAGCGCGGTCGCGGCCGTGACGATGTTCATGACGCTGGCGCCCGCCGACAATTCCTGCTCCCACGCCGGTACCTTCGGATGTGGCTTGGTGAAGCTCACCACGCCGATTACCAGCGGCGCGTCGGTGAGGCGTTTGCGTTCGGTCTCGACGTCGGCCGCGGGCGCGCCCGGATTCTTCCGGGCAAACACCTTCGCAATCACCTCGCCGGCGCGCTGGCGGGCATCGCCCTCGAAGATGATAAAGCGCCAGGGCGCCAGCTTGCCGTGGTCGGGCACGCGCGCGCCGATGGTGAGAATTGTCTCGAGCTCGGCCGGGGAGGGACCTGGCGCGGTCATCTCGCGCGGCTTGACCGAGCGGCGGGTCTTCAGGAGTTCGATGGCGTCGGGCATTGCGGTTTCCTCTTCGGCTGGTCCTCGGGCGTGCAGTCCCCAGATAGGGACGCACGCCCGCAACCGAAAGCGAATTTAGATCGATTTAAGGGATCAGGCCGCGCCCCGCGCCCGCACGACATCCGGCGCCGTCGCCTCCTCGACCAGCGCGGCGATTGCCTCGGCGGTCGGCATCACCTTCTGCCCGTCGCTGCCGAGGCGGCGGACGGAGACCGAATGCGTCTCGGCTTCCTTCTTGCCGACCACGAGCAGCGCCGGGATCTTGGCCAGCGAGTGCTCGCGGACCTTGTAGTTGATCTTTTCGTTGCGCAGGTCGATCTCGACCCGAAGACCGGCGCGCCTGGCCTGCTCCATGACCTGCTTGGCGTATTCGTCGCCTTCCGAGGTGATGGTCGTGACCACCGCCTGCACCGGCGAGAGCCAGAGCGGAAAATTGCCGGCATAGTGCTCGATCAGGATGCCGATGTAACGCTCCATCGAGCCGCAGATCGCGCGATGCACCATCACCGGCGGCTTCTTGCCGCCGTCATGGTCGATGTAGAACGCGCCGAACCGTTCCGGCAGGTTGAAGTCGACCTGCGTGGTGCCGCATTGCCAGTCGCGGCCGATAGCGTCGCGCAGCACATATTCGAACTTCGGTCCGTAAAACGCGCCTTCGCCCGGATTGATCTCGGTCTTGATGTGATTATTCTGCGACTGGATCTCGCGCAGCACCGTCGCCATCACGCGCTCGGCGTGATCCCACATCTCATCGGTACCAACGCGCTTCTCCGGCCGGGTCGAGAGTTTGACAGTGAGATCGCCGGTAAAGCCGAAATCCGCATAGGTCGACAGGATGAGATCGTTGATCTTCAGGCATTCGTCCGCGAGTTGATCCTCCGTGCAGAAGACATGTGCGTCGTCCTGGGTGAAGCCGCGCACGCGCATCAAGCCGTGCATGGCGCCCGAGGGCTCATAGCGATGCACCACGCCGAACTCGGCGAGCCGCAGCGGCAGGTCGCGGTAGCTCTTCAGGCCGTGCTTGAAGATCTGGACGTGGCCCGGACAGTTCATCGGCTTGAGCGCGAACCAGCGCTTGTCCTCGGCCTCGTCGCCGGCCGACTGTGCCGCGAACATGTTTTCGCGATACCAGCCCCAATGGCCGGAGGTCTCCCACAACGACTTGTCGAGGATCTGCGGCGCGTTGACCTCGCTGTAGTCGCCGGTCAGGCGCCGGCGCATATAGGCGATCAGCTGCTGGAAGACGGTCCAGCCCTTGGCGTGCCAGAACACCACGCCCGGACCTTCCTCCTGGAAGTGGAAGAGGTCGAGTTCGCGCCCGAGCTTGCGATGGTCGCGTTTTTCGGCTTCCTCGATCTGCTTGAGGTAAGCGTCGAGGTCCTCCTGCTTGGCGAAGGCGGTGCCGTAGATGCGGGTCAGCATCGGGTTATTGCTGTCACCGCGCCAGTAGGCGCCTGCGACCTTCATCAGCTTGAAGGCGCCCCCGACCTTGCCGGTCGAGGTCATGTGCGGGCCGCGGCACAGGTCGAACCAGTCGCCCTGGTAATAGATCTTGATCGGCTCGTTGCCGGGAATCGCGTCGACCAGCTCGACCTTGAATGCCTCGCCCTTGTCGCGGAACACCTGCTTTGTCTTTTCGCGATCCCAAACCTCTTTCGTGAAAGGCTTATCGCGCGCGATGAGCTCGCGCATCTTCTTCTCGATCGCGGCAAAGTCTTCCGGGGTGAACGGCTCGTTGCGGAAGAAGTCGTAATAGAAGCCGTTCTCGATCACCGGACCGATCGTGACCTGGGTGCCCGGCCACAGCGTTTGTACGGCTTCCGCCAGCACGTGCGCGCAGTCATGGCGGATCAATTCGAGCGCGCGCGGGTCGTCGCGATTGACCAGCTCGATCTTCGCATCGGCCTCGATCGGATCGTTGAGGTCGGCGAGTTCGCCGTCGAGCGCCATCGCCACCGTGCGCTTGGCCAGCGACGGCGAGATGCCCTTGGCAATCTCAAGGCCGGTGATGCTCTTGGCGTATTCGCGCCGGGCGCCGTCAGGGAAGGTGAGGGTGATCTTTTCGGGCGGGGTCACGGGCCTTAGATTGCTGAGGCTGTACTGGAAGCCGGACTCGGATTTGGGCTGGTCAGTCATTGCTTTTCTCCTGAGGCTCACTCCTGCGAACGAGCGCAGGTAAGCGGGAACGAGCGATATATCAGGCGATTCGGCCTGTGCAATCCGGCAATTCCAAGAAAGGGGCGCGCAAAAGCCGTGACGGTGCACCAACTATTCCGGGCAACGCCCTTTAACCGGTTGCGGGCCTGCTTTACATGCACACGCATGGAAAAGTCCCGCGCCCCCGACCGTCTCGTGCCAACCGCCCTGATGCTCGGAAATTTCGTCACCGGCTGCTCGGTGCTGGCGCCGGCGGGGATGCTGCCGGAATTGTCGGCGGGGCTCGGGATCAGTATCCACGCGGCCGGGCTGCTGATCACGTTCGGCGCCGTCACGCTGTGCATCGGGTCGCCGCTGACGGCCTGGCTGACCAGCCGGATCGAACGGCGGACCTTGCTTACGACGACGCTCGCAGTACTGGCTTTCGGCAATCTCGCCTCGGCGTTCGCGCCCGACTACACCAGCCTCCTCGTTATCCGACTGGTGATGCTTGCGGTCGGCGCACTCTATACGCCGCAGGCAGCCGGCACGGCGGCGCTGATCGTGCCGGCGGAGCGGCGCGGCAGCACGATCGCCTATATCTTTCTCGGCTGGTCGCTCGCCGCCGCCGCGGGTCTTCCGCTGATCACCTTCATTGCCAGCCGCTATGGCTGGCGTGCGGCCTATGGCGAGATTGGCGCACTCGGCTGCGTCAGCTTCCTGTTGTTGCTGTTGCGCCTGCCCAGCGGATTGAGGGGCGTGCCGGTGGATTTGAAGACCTGGGCCGAGGTCGGCCGCAGCAGGACGATCCTGCTGCTGCTGGCAATCACGATGCTGCAAATGTCCGGGCAGTTCGTGGTGTTCACCTTCATGGGCCCGCTGCTCAAAAAGCTGACCGGGGCAGGCCCGGATGCGATCGGCATGGTGTTCGGCATCTATGGCGTCTGCGGCTTTCTCGGAGTCGTCTTCGCCACCCGCATCGTCGACACCTGGGGGCCTTATCGGACCTCGCTGCTGTTCACGTGCCTGCTGCTTGCGGGGATCACGGGATGGGCGCTCGGCGCCGGCACCCTCGTGTTGATGGCGATGGCGGTCGCGATCTGGGGACTGGGCTTTGCCTCGACCAACTCGATGCAACAGGTTCGACTGGTTGCGGCCGCGCCGCCGCTGGCATCGGCGACCGTCGCGCTCAACACGTCGGTTCTCTATATCGGCCAGGCTGTTGGCTCGGCCGTCGGCGGGCTGCTGTTTGCCCATGAGCGACTGTATTCGCTCGGCTTTGTCGCGGTCGGCTTCGTCGTTCTGGCGCTGATCCTGGTCCTGCTGACCCGGCCGCAGCCCGCCGTCGCCGTGCCGGCCTGAAGCCAGCGATTTCCTGTGCGCAAGGCGCTTGGCAAACCGCGCGGGAGGGCGCTAGAAGGCGAGGCTCGGGGACCAAAGAGGGTTGACTGAAATGAGGATGATTCTGGCGGTTGCTGCGGTGCTCTATTCGGCCTCTGCGTTCGCACAGGCCGACAAGCCGCCGATGGTGGGGGACAAGCCGCTGGTGCAGGTCAAGCCCAAGGGGACCAAGGAGGCGGCTGCGAAGCCTGCCGCCGCGGCGCCGAAGGGCAAGCCGCAATCGATTGCGGTACGGCTCCAGGCCTGCCTCGAGCTCGATGATGGCACCAAGGACCGCCTCAATTGCTATGACGCCGTGATCCCGCCGGCGCCGAAGCCGAAGCCGGCGAAGGCCAAGGGCTATGCCGATTGTCGTTTCTTCAAGGAAGAGGACGAGCGGCTGGCCTGCTTCAACGGTTTTGCCGAGAGCATTCCGAAGCTGCCGAAGAACTGAGGATAAAGAGCTGCAGTTCAAGCCGGACGGTTAGTCGCTGATCAGCGGCTCGATGGGGACGGATTGGTGGCCGCCACACGGGTCAGCGCCAGCGCCGGCGTCGCCGACATCTTCACCAGCACGTCCTTGAGCGGGTCTTTGGTCCAGGCCCGGGTTACATAGTCGCGATGGGTGATCCCGTCGCCGGTTTCGACGAACACCACGCTCCCGGGACGCAGCGGCCCATCCATGTCCTCGGAGACGCCGATGCCCTTCTGGCGCAGCATGTTCATCAGCTCGCGGTCGCGCCGTGCGGTGTAGTGGGTATAAGAGCTGACGAAGAAGCCGGAGCGGTGGCTCTCGATCCAGGAGGCGAACTTGTCCATTTCGCCATACACGGCGTCGAGCAATACGACGCCGCGGACGCGGTCGCTGATGCCGCCGACCTCGAGGCTCCAGGCGGTCGGCAGGAAGCCGCCACTATAGCCGACGATCACGATCGGCATGTTGGCGAAGGCACGCGCGCTGTTGGGATCGCCGGTGACGCGGGCGAGATGGTTGGCGGATTCTTCCATGAAGCGCTTGAAGCCGCCGGGCTGCCAGAACTTGCCGGCGCTGGAATCGGCGGCATCGACCGCCATCTGCGGCGCCAGCAGGATGGCATTCGCACCGGAATCGGTGACCTGCTGCGGCACCAGCTGCCGGTCGCGCACGTCGCGCTCCAATGTCGCGCCGTTGCCGTGGAAGAACACCACGATCACGCCCGGCTTGCGCACGTCGAAATGCTCGGGCACGTGCACCAGCACGCGGCTGTCATTGTAGGTCTCGTCCTGCCAGAACACGCGCCCGGAATAGCTGCGGTGACCGCGGCGGTCGCCCTTGGCGATGTTGAGGAAGGGCGCCTCGGAGGCAGGGTTGTTGCCGAAATAGGGGAAGGCCGACGACTTCATGCTGACAAGCGTCGTCAGGTCTTCGCGCAGCGGACGCTTGTAGGGGACCTGCGGCTCGAGCGAAGCCACCTTGTAGGGCGCCTGCTCCGGCTGCTGCTGCATGGCGCGCTTCGGGGAAAAGTCAGCCATCTGCCGTTGCAGGAAACTCTCGCTCGCCGAGGGGAAGCGCTCCCTGAACTGCGGGGCAGGGAAGCGATCCTCGAACGTATCAGCGCTCGCCAGTTGCGGATTGGTCTTGGCAACGGTCTGATTGACGATCTGGGCGTTGGCCTGCGAGTTTGCGGCGAGCGCGGCCGCGTTGGGCGCCTTGCCGCATTGAACTAGCGTCAGCGACACCGGCACCAAGACTGGGATCAGCACGATCCGGAGCGCGCGACTGCGGCCACCGGACGACGTCCGATCGGCACCAGCGTCAGCTCTCACGTTCGGAACGGCCCCGACCATCCACCCATGACCCCGAGTCCAGCGGCTATATTTGAGCTAATTGAGCCGACTGGCGTTTAGGCGACGTTAAGTGTCCGGAGAAACTTCCCCACATCCGGAACGCTCAAAATGACCATGCAATCGTGTCGTGATTGTGGGGGCAAAGAACGGATTTTGCAGCGCTGGCGCCGCTTTATTGCCCAACGATGCGCGCAGAAGGTGTCACCATACCTATCTGCCTCGCCTCATTTAACCCTTGTTAACCCTGCTTGAATTGACTGGACTAATCTGCACGATGCTTTCCATGAGGCGCGGCGCCTGAGGTTGAGGACCCCGATGACGGCATCAGATGCGGGAACCGCGCCTTGGACTGGCCGGCTGACGGGGAGCGGGGCCGGGATCTCGGTTCTGGTCGCGACCGCTATCGTCGTTGCCGACATGATCGGAGTCGGCGTCTTCACCAGCCTCGGCTTCCAGGTCAAGGACATCCCCTCGGGTTTCTCAATCCTGTTGCTGTGGACCATCGGCGGCATCGTCGCGTTGTGCGGCGTATTCTCGTACAGCGAACTCGGTGCGATGTTTCCGCGCTCGAGCGGTGAGTACAATTTCCTCGGCCGCGCCTATCATCCTGCCTTCGGCTTTCTCGCCGGTTGGGTCTCGGCGACGGTGGGCTTTGCGGCGCCGGTCGCGCTCGCTGCGATGGCGTTCGGCGAATACGCCAAATCGGTCGTCCCCGATCTGCCGCCGATCCCGCTGGCCATCGGCGTGGTGTGGCTGGTCTCGCTGGTGCAACTGACCGGCGTCAGGCATTCCTCGACCTTCCAGCTGATCTCGACCATTTTGAAGGTCGTGCTGATTGTCGCGTTCCTGGTTGCCGGCTTCATCGTCGGCGTGCCGCAGCCGATCTCCTTTGCGCCGCAGGGCGGCGATCTTGCCCATATTGTCAGCGCGCCCTTTGCGATCGGGCTGGTCTTCGTCATGTACTCGTTCTCCGGCTGGAACGCCGCGACCTACATCATCGGCGAGATGAACATGCCGCAGCGGAACCTGCCGCGCGCGCTGCTCGCCGGCACGCTGATCGTGCTGGTTCTGTACGTCGCGCTCAATGCGGTCTTCCTTTACTCCACGCCCGTCAGCGCGCTCGCCGGCCAGCTCGACGTCGCCAGCGTCGCCGGCACCGCCATCTTCGGCAGCCTCGGCGGCCGGATCGTCGGCGCGATGATCTGCGTCGGCCTGATCTCTTCGATCAGCGCGATGATGTGGATCGGGCCGCGGGTGATGATGACTATGGGGGAGGACATTCCGGCGCTGCGTGTGTTCTCGAGGAGATCAGTGAGCGGCGCGCCAGCCTATGCCATCCTGTTCCAGCTTGCGGTCGCAAATTTACTGCTGTTCACGCGCAGCTTCGAGGCGGTGCTCGACTTCATCCAGTTCGCGCTGCTGTTCTGCTCGTTCTTCACGGTCGCCGGCGTCATCAAGCTGCGCATCAGCGATCCCGACCTGCCGCGGCCGTATCGTGCCTGGGGATACCCGTTCACGCCTCTCGTTTTCCTGCTCGTGACCGCGTTCATGATGTACTACCTGTTGACCGAGCGGCCGGTGCAGTCGCTTGCGGGGATGCTCGTCATGCTCTCGGGCCTGTTGATTTATGTTGTTTTCCGCAGGCGGCCGGTCGCCGCTGCCGCTTCATCACATCGCGAATAGACATGTTTCGACCCATGAGAATTGCGGCCGTCGCTTTTGCCCTGCTGGCTGCGGCGATCTCGTCCGCGGGCGCAGCCGACGTCACCTTTGACGATACCGCGCGCTTCCTCGCCGGCATGCAGCCATCGGCGGACTCGCCCCTGGTGCCACTGACGGAGGACCCGGGCTGGCAGCGCCACGCAAAATTCTTCGATGGCGCTTTTGCCCAGCTCGAGCTGCGCCAGCTCTCGAAAATCCGCAACTGGGCTGACGTCAACCTGGCGGCGCCCAGGCCGACCATGTTCTACATGTTCAGTGGTCCGGACTTCCTCTACGCCAACGCCTTCTACCCCAAGGCCAGCACCTATGTGCTCGGCGCGCTCGAGCCCGTCGGTGCGGTGCCCGACCTGACGCGGCTTCCGCGCGGTTCGGTCGGCGCGGCACTCCACAATGTCGAGCGTTCGCTCGGCTCGATCCTGAGCTTCTCATTCTTCATCACCAAGCACATGAAGGTTGACCTGCACACCAACCAGGTCAACGGCACCTTGCCGATCCTTTATGTCTTCCTGGCGCGCTCCGGCAAGACCATCCGCAACGTCGAGATGGTCGCACTCGACAACAAGGGCGGGATGCACATTGGCAACGACAATCCCGGACCGAACGCAACCCGCGGCGTTCGCATCACCTTCGCCGGCAGCGACGGCGAGGCGCGCACGCTGTATTATTTCTCGACCGATCTCTCCAATGCCGGCGCACGCGCCGCGGGCTTCCTGAAGTTCTGCGAGACGCTCGGGCCCGGCAACAGCCTGCTCAAGAGCGCGTCCTATCTCTTGCACTCCGGCAACTTCACTTTCGTTCGCGACTGGCTGCTCGCCAACAGCGCGACTATCGTCCAGGACGATTCCGGAATTCCGCTGGCGAACTACAATGCACGGCAGTGGCGGTTCTTCCCGTTCGGCCGCTATCTCGGACCGATCGACGAATTCTCCGGCCGCTACCAGGAGCGCTACGCCGAACTGTTCACGCGCGCCCAGCCGATCGATTTCGGCGTCGGCTATCGCTGGCGAATGCACGAGTCGAATTTGCTGCTGTCGGTGAAGGTGCCGGGGAGCGAGACCGTGCCGGGAGCGGAAACCACCTCATCCGCCGAGACGTCGCCAAAGCCGCCACGGCCGAAGCGACTGCGTCCGCCCGAGCCGATCCCGCCACCGCCGGGACGCTTCTTCTGGTTCCGGTAACTACCAGTGCACGCTCTGGCTCGGCACGATGAACGCCGTCGTGCTGGGCGGCGTTGCAAAGCTCGTTGCCAGATACCAGCCACAACCCAGCACCAGAGTCAGGAGAGCGATCATGGCGACCATGTCGAGGGCTCTGGGGTCATGGTGACCCCTCCGACGAATTCCAAAATGTGAACCAAGCCTGAAATGAAAATCGGGGCTGATTTTCCAGCGCATTGTTGTTTCCTCCCGCAGGAGCATCAAAACAACGCGAGCACAGAGTTCCAGTTCCGATCAGGGCAGAAATGCGCGAAGTACCGCAGCAAACTCAGCTAGCGTTGACTCCGCGCCAGCGGCCGTAGCGCCAGGGCAGATACCAGCGCGCGCGTTGCGGAGCGGTGAGGGGCACGTTGTCGATGCCCGACGTGCCGAAGGGATTGCAGCGCAGCAGGCGCGCGAGCGTCATCCAGCTGCCGGCCCAGAGTCCAAAGCGTTCGATCGCCTCGTCACCATAGGCGGAGCAGGTCGGCAGGTGACGGCAATTGTAGCCGACCAGAGGCGACAGCGTGTGCCGGTACAGCCAGATCAGTGCGCGGCCGAATCTGCGCGGAAGCCGGCGCGCACCATCGACGGGACTGGAACAATGCTCGCAGGCTGAATGCTTCATGGGCGGTTTGCTGCTATCGTGGGCGAGGTCTTGCACGGTTCCGTCGCAGGGAACTGTAAGCTCTTGTTTGTACGCCATATTTTGCGTGCTTTTTGGGAGCAGTGCAGCAAGTACCTATGGACGATCTGTATTCCCCCGGATACCATTTTTGTGACACTCGTGGGAACATACGTCTGTATGATGGACTCATCGAGCGCGAAGCGGGGATAATCGCGCAAATGGGCTTCAAATGGGGCTTGGGGAAGGGATCAGTTTGAAACTTCTGAAGTCGCTCAATCTTCGCGGCTGGTTGCTTGTGGGAACCGCCGTATGTGGAGTCGTGCTGGCTGGCGCCGTCGCGACATTCGGGTCGTCGGCCCGAGCCGGTGCTGCCCTTGAAGAGCGCAAGCTGCCAATGAAGTTCAGCTGGGTCGCCTGCGAACCGAATTGCCGCGGCTGGGTCAGCGCGGTCGGCATCATCACCGCTGATACGCCAAAGAATTTCGAGGAGTTCGCGCGCGGTCGCCAATTGGGCGGTGCCACCGTCGTGCTCGACTCCAGCGGCGGTTCCGTCAACGACGCAATCACGCTCGGCCGGCGGTTTCGCAATCTCGGCCTTTTGACCACGGTCGGCATGAGCGTGCAGAATCGAGGCGGGCAGGGCGCCCGCCCGGCGGTTGCATCCGAAGCCTATTGTGAATCGATGTGCGTGTTCCTGCTGCTGGCCGGTAAGAAGCGCTACGTGCCGGAAGCCGCCCATGTCCGCGTCCATCAGATCTGGATGGGTGACCGCGCCGACGATGCGAGGGCGGCGAGCTACAGCGCGCAGGATCTGATGATCGTGGAGCGCGACATCGGCCGCCTGGCCAAATACACGTTCGACATGGGTGGCGGCGGCGATTTGCTGTCGCTCGCGCTCAACGTGCCGCCTTGGGAAGACCTGCATGAGCTGGACGCGGCGGAACTGAAGCTCACCAATCTCGTCACGACCGACCTGGTGGCCGACGTGCTGCCGGACGTGAACGTCTCGGCGCCTGCGATGGCCGAGCTGGCACCGAAGGCGCAGGACAGGGTCAGCGAGCAACCTGAGCACCCGCAGGCGTCCTCCAGCTCGACGAAGACGGCGGAAGCCCTGGTGCCGACCGGCACGGCGCCGGCTACGACATCACAGAAATAGGAATTTGCGTCAGCCCTGCGCTGCGGCCGGCTGCCTAGCCTTGACCTCGATCTGGCCGATGGCATCGACCACGGCATCGAAGGTCAGCAGCGTCGAGGCGTGGCGCGCCTTGTAGTCGCGGACCGGCTCGAGGAACTTGATTTCGGCCCATTTGCCTTCGGGAGGAGCGCCATTCTCCTTCAGCATCTTGCGAACGGTTTCGCGTAACTCACGGAGTTCGCTCGCAGTCGAGCCGACGACGTGACTTGCCATGATGGATGAAGAGGCCTGGCCGAGTGCGCACGCCTTCACGTCATGGGCGAAGTCGGTGACGGTATCGCCGTCCATTTTGAGGTCGACTTTCACGGTCGAGCCGCACAGCTTGGAGTGGGCGGTGGCGGTGGCGTCCGGATCCGAAAGGCGTCCAAGGCGCGGAATATTCCCGGCCAGTTCGATGATCCGCTTGTTATAGATGTCGTTCAGCATGTGATGGAGTCCAGCACTTCGCGCGGGATCGGCCTTGGCGGGCGCGGTCCACGGTCCTATATAGGGGCGGAACTGGCGGAAAAACAGCCTGGTGGTCCGGCACTGGTCCAGAACCACGCGACCGGCGTTAAAGCGGAAGACGTTTTTTGCCAAAACTGTTCTCTACAGGCGTCCGGCGGCTTGCCGCCCCGTCTGCCGGTGACACTCCGGCCGCAAGGCCGTCGAACGGAGTCGATATGGACGCTACGATCAAATCCATCCGCCCCAGCAAGCCTTCTGACAAGCACCCGGAGGGTCGCCCCGCCGAGCTCGATCCTGCCGAATTCCTCGCGGCCGCCGTCCGTGCCGACCAGCCGCGCCCTGCACGCGCCGAGGCCGAGCGCGCGGTCAAGACGTTGCTGGCCTATATCGGCGAGAACACCGAGCGTGAGGGCCTGTTGGACACGCCGCGCCGCGTGGTCGAGGCCTTCGACGAGCTCTATCAAGGCTACCACCAATGCCCGGCCGAGGTGCTCGACCGCACGTTCGGCGAGACCGCCGGCTATGATGACTTCGTGCTGGTGCGCGACATCGAGTTCACCTCGCAGTGCGAACATCACATGATGCCGTTCTACGGCAAGGCGCATATCGCCTATACGCCGGTGGAGCGCGTCGTCGGTCTGTCCAAGCTCGCGCGCCTCACCGATATCTTCGCCCGCCGGCTCCAGACCCAGGAACACCTGACGGCGCAGATCGCGGCGGCGATCGACGAGGTCCTCAAACCCCGCGGCGTTGCCGTGCTGATCGAAGCCGAGCATACCTGCATGTCGGTGCGCGGCGTCGCCAAGCATGGTGCCTCGACGTTCACCAGCCGCTTCACTGGCATGTTCCGCGACAATCCGGCGGAGCAGGCCCGCTTCCTGTCCCTGGTGCGAGGCACGCGCTGACCTCGCGAACACGTTTTGGCGAAGGATGCCCGTGTCCGCTCACTCTCATGAGGTCGAGGAAGGCCTTGTCTTCCTCCCCAAGTTCGACGCGGCCGGCCTCGTCACTTGCGTGGCGACCGATGCCGCCAGCGGCGACGTGCTGATGGTCGCGCACATGAACGAGGAAGCGCTGCGCAAGACGATTGCGACCGGCGAAGCCTGGTACTTCAGCCGTTCGCGCAATGCCTTGTGGCGAAAAGGTGAGACGTCAGGTCAGACCCAGCGCGTGGTCGAGATCCGCACCGATTGCGACCAGGACGCGCTCTGGCTCCGCGTCGAGCAGATCGGCGCGGCCTGCCACACCGGCCGAAGGTCGTGCTTCTACCGCAAGGTCGAACCCGAGGGGGGGATTGCAACGCTGGTCTTCGTCGATGCGGAGCGGCTGTTCGATCCGGACGTGGTCTACAAGATATAGCGAGCTGTCATTCCGGGGCGCACGTAGCGCGAGCCCGGAATCCATCGCCCGGCATCACGTGCGGCCCAATGGATTCCGGGCTCATCGCTAACGCGATGCCCCGGAATGACTCAGGGAGGGGCCGATCCCAGAATTAACCCCGCATTAACCATACCTGTCCCACGGTGACGACAGGGCGTCCGAATTGCCGGCGCCGCTCAATGCCGCGCGGAGCGGGCGCGTCATCATGTCGGTCGACAATTTCAGTGCCACGCAGACGGCCGGTATCGATGCGTCACCGGCGCGCGTCGCCGGTGCGATCAAGCGGGCTTCGAACATCAGCGGCGTCAGCTTCGAATACATGCTGACCACGGCCAAGATGGAGTCGGATTTCAACCCGACCGCAGGTGCGACCACATCATCCGCGCACGGACTCTACCAGTTCATTGACCAGACCTGGCTGGGGACAGTGAAGGAGGCGGGCGCCCAGCTCGGCTTTGGCAGCTATTCCGATGCCATCACGAAGACCTCGTCGGGCACTTACACCGTCGATGATCCTATGATGAAGCGGTCAATCATGAAGCTGCGCGACGATCCGGAGGCCGCATCCAGCATGGCCGCGGCGCTGACGCAGTCCAACAGTTTCAAGCTCACCGGCATGCTCGGCCGCAGGCCGTCGGACAGCGAGCTCTATATGGCGCACTTCATGGGCGTCGGGGGAGCCGCCAAGCTGATCGCCAACGCCGAGGACAATCCGCAGGCCGTCGGCGCGAGGCTGTTTCCCAATGCGGCGGCCGCGAACCGCTCGATCTTCTACGCCAGGGACGGCCGCGCACGCAGCGTCTCCGAGGTCTATTCGGTATTGGACGCGCGCTATGCGAGCGCGGCGAATGCGAAATCGACCCGCAGTTCGATGGCGATGTACGGCGGTATGCCGTCGACCACGCAGGTGGCGAGTGCAAACGGGGTGCAGGCGACGGCGCCGGTGATCAACAACGCCGCCTATCTTCAGACCTTCCCGGACACGCGCGCCGTGACGCCCGTCAGTACGAGCTCGCCGACGACAGTCGCGGACAATGCGCCAAGCACGCCGGTGTTTCGTTCGATCTATCAGCCCGGCGACGCCACCCAGCCGGTGTCGACCACGGTGCAGAAATTGTGGGGCAACAACGCCTCGCTCGCTTCGATCACTTCAGCAACGCCGGACGTGCGCCCGCCGCAGCCGCTCGATCTTTTCAGCGATCGCACCGGTACGTTCTCAAGCTGACATTCACTCGCGTGTCCCGGACAAGGCGCACCGCATCATTGCGTGCTGCGCTGTGTCCCTGGACGCGAGCGAGGCGCTTTTGTTCCCTTAACAAAACGTCAATAAAACCAGCCAGTTATGGTGAACGCTTTGTTAAGCGTCGTGGTTTATTTTGTGTTGCAGGTGACAAGCCGTCACCGCTTCGTCGGGTTGCGTAGGCCGGAAGAACCATGATCGTTCGGCAGTTCATCAATTGGATCAGGACGGCGTCCGCCGGCGAGCGGGCCGAGGCGACGCGGGCATTGGCCCGGGCCTGGCTGATCTCGGACCTTTCCCATGACGACCGCCTCGCCGCCGAGGGCGCGCTGCTAATGTTGCTCGACGATGCCTCGCCGCTGGTGCGGCAGGCGATGGCCGAGGCCTTTGCGCGCAGCACGGATGCGCCGGCCGCCATCGTGCGGGCGCTGTCGACGGACCAGCCGACTGTCGCGCTGCCCGTGCTCGAACACTCTCCGCTCCTGATCGATGCGGATCTGGTCGACATCGTTGCGACCGGCAACGGCGAAGTGCAATGCGCCGTCGCCCGCCGTATCGTGCTGCCGGCCTCGGTCTGCGCCGCTATCGCCGAGGTCGGTTGCGCGGCGGCCGCACTTGAGCTGATCGAAAATTCCTACGCCGAGCTCGCGCCGTTCTCCTGGGACCGCATCGTCGAGCGTCACGGCCATCTCGCCGCGATCCGCGAAGCCATGCTGGTGATCGAGGATCTGCCGGCCGCGACGCGTGCCGCGCTGGTGGCAAAGCTCTCGGAGACGCTTGCGCAATTCGTCGTGGCGCGGAACTGGCTGAGCGCCGACCGTGCCGACCGCATGATGATCGAGGCGCGCGACCGCTCCACCATGAACATCGCGGCGCGCTCGCGCGGCGAGGAGATGCAGGGGCTGGTGCGGCATCTGCGTATCACGGGCCAGCTTACCGCGGGCCTGATCCTGCGCGCGCTGCTCTCGAGCAACCTCGACCTGTTCGACGCGGCGCTGGCCGAACTCGCCGATTTGCCGTTGGCGCGCGTCTCTGCGCTGCTGCATGATCGTGGCGGCGCCGGCCTGCACGCGCTGCTGCGCCGCGCCGGGCTTCCCGAGGCCACTTTCGCGGCGTTCCAGGTCGCGCTTGATGCCTGTCACGAGCAGGGTTTCGTCGATACCGATGACAGTGCCGCGCGGCTGCGCCGGCGCATGGTCGAGCGTGTGCTCACCCATTGCGAGACCGACGGCGGCGCCACCGAGCCGCTGATGATCCTGCTGCGCCGCTTCGCCACCGAATCGGCGCGTGAAGAGGCGAGGCTGTTCTGCGACGAGCTGATCGCGGAAGAGACGATCGTGCCGGTCTATGACGATCTGATCGCGGCGTAGTTCAAAGCGCGCGACGCGGTCCCACAAACTCCGTCATTGCGAGCGCAGCGAAGCAATCCAGAATCCCTCCGCGGAAAGACTCTGGATTGCTTGTGCGCCAGGCAAGCTGGCGCGGTCCAACCGGTGGAAGTCCGGTCCGGGTAAGCCGTAGCGGGCGCCCGGTAGTGAGTGTTGCGGTGTCGTCGGCGACGGCGGCAGCGAAGCGTACACAACGATGCTGTGGGGTGGCTATTGAGCCGCGAAAGACAGAAACTCGCAGAGGCCGAGGCGGTAAGCAACGTCGAAGGCAACATGTGCGGTCCCGTTATGCGAGGGGCTGACGCTCTGCCGTGGTCGAAGACCCCATCACGCAGTAAGGGACCGCGCCGGAACCTGGGAGGTCCCGCGTTCGACCGCAGGCGGCATGCGCCTTCGGTCCGCATCGGGAAGGCGAGGAGCCGAAGCCGATGACGAACGAACGCGGGAAGTCGGACGTGGCCACAGTGCGAAGCCGGCGAACGAGGCAGAGCGATCTGCGAAAGGAGCTGGTGGAGCGAAGGGCCGCGACCAAGGGGAATGCGGACCAGCAAAGCACGACCCGGAC
>NZ_JADPKQ010000193.1:0-511 GCF_023074015.1 Bradyrhizobium sp. 142 | reverse complement strand
TGGCGCGATCCGTCCTGGTGCAGCAGCATCCCCGGAAGCGGCCGGCGTGGACGCTTCTTGCGGTGCGCCGAACGCTTCGGCGCCTTCCGCACCAAACCCGCCGCATGCAAGGCCAGCTTCGTCACCGTGTAGCCAAGCACATAGCCATGCCGCTTTTGCAGCTGTTCATGGAAGTGCTTCACCGTGAAGTCCGCGTATTTGTCCCGGAACAGCCCGAGCATCCGCTCCAGTTCTTCCTCCGGCGCCCGTCGCGGCGATCGTCGGCCCATACGCAGGTCGACCAGCCCGTCGTCGCCCTCCGCTTCAAAGCGTTCCGCCCAGCGTTGAAATGTCCGCACGTTGATCCCGAGAAGCTCGGAGGCCGCAGCCTGCGTCAGCTCTTTCGCCTCCGTCCGATCCAATAAACTCGAAAACCGCATCCGTCGTACACCCTCGTGAATGGATGCCGTGCCCATCGTGCCCCCTTTGTTCCAGGGCACCAAAAACACGACACTTCACGAGCTACAAACAG
>NZ_JADPKQ010000504.1:0-20072 GCF_023074015.1 Bradyrhizobium sp. 142 | reverse complement strand
ACAAGCCTCCGCCAGTCAATCCCAGCAAGCCAAAGCCCAGGTTCTCTCTCGACCAGCTGGAGCTCATCTATGTGTGATTTTCCCGGGACAGCCCTGCGCTTGCGGGGGAGGGTTGGGGAGAGGGTGCTTCCTCTAGCGAGAACCCCTAAGAGGAGAGAGCCCTCGCCCGGCGCTCTGCGCCGACCTCTCCCGCAAGCGGGAGAGGTGAGGGAGCTCGTGGCGCGCTCCGCCCAACGCAAAGCTGTCCTGCCTTGAGGCGCTGCTATTCCCCATTCCAGCCGCAGGCCCGGAGCCGTTCGTGCATGTGAGCCGGCGCGGGCGCCACCACCCGGATCGGCTCCTTGTTCCTGGAGATTGGCACCACGATCTCGCGGGAATGCAAATGCAGGCGTGGCTCGCCAAAGCGCGGGCCGTTGCCATAAATGTTATCACCGAAGATCGGCCACCCCGTTGCGGCCGAATGCACCCGCAATTGATGCGTCCGCCCCGTGACGGGTTCCATGGCGAGCCAGGTCAGGCCCGCCCCGCGGCCCATGACCTTCCAGTTGGTGATCGCCTTCTGACCCTCCGGATCGGGCTTCTGCCACCAGCCACGCTCGGCATTGAGCCGACCGAGCGGCATGTCGATGGTGCCTTCGTCTTCGGCAGGACCGCCCTCGACCAGGGTCCAGTAGGTCTTGCCTATCTTGCCGTGCTTGAACAGCAGGCCGAGCGAGGCGGTGGCCTTGCGATGGCGGCCGAGCACGAGGCAGCCGGAGGTGTCCTTATCCAGCCGGTGGGCCAGCACCGGCTGCCGCGGCAGGCCGAAACGCAGGGCGTCGAAGGATGCTTCCAGATTGGCGCCCCCCTTGGGGCCGCGATGCACCGGAAGGCCCGCCGGCTTGTCGATGACCAGCATCAGCCCGTCGCGGTGAAGCACGCGCGCCAGAATTTCATCGGCCGTCAATTCGGGAACATCGAGCAATTGCAAGGGCTTTCGTTCAGACTTTCGTTTATGGGCCGGAACGGCTAACACACCGCCACCATGAACGATACCACCTCCGAGACCCCCAAGCTGAGCTGGTGGCGCCGCCTGTCCAACGGGCTGAAGCGCACGTCGTCCTCGCTCGGAACCGCGGTCGCCGACCTCGTCACCAAGCGCAAGCTCGATCGCGCCATGCTCGACGACATCGAGGACGTGTTGCTGCGCGCCGACCTCGGTACCGAGGTCGCGGTGCGGATCGCCGATGCGGTCGGCACCGGGCGCTATGACAAGGCAATCTCGGCGGACGAGGTCAAGGACGTCGTCGCGACCGAGGTCGAGAAGGTATTGTCGCCGGTTGCAAAACCGCTCGAGATCGATGCGGCGAAAAAGCCTTTCGTCATCCTCGTGGTCGGCGTCAACGGTTCTGGCAAGACCACCACCATCGGCAAGCTCTCGGCGAAGTTTGCAGCCGAAGGCCGCAAAATGATGCTGGCGGCCGGCGACACGTTTCGTGCGGCCGCCATCGAGCAGCTCAAAGTGTGGGGCGAGCGCACCAAGACACCTGTCATCGCCGGTGCGCAGGGCTCGGACTCGGCAAGCCTTGCCTTCAATGCGCTGACGGCGGCGAAGGAGCAGAACATCGATGTGCTCCTGATCGACACCGCGGGGCGACTGCAGAACAAGTCCGAGTTGATGAACGAGCTCGAAAAGGTCGTGCGCGTCATCCGGAAGGTGGAGGCGTCGGCGCCGCATGCGGTGTTGCTGGTGCTGGATGCCACCGTCGGACAGAACGCGCTGTCGCAGGTCGAGGCTTTCCATCGCACCGCCGGCGTCACTGGCCTCGTGATGACGAAGCTCGACGGCACCGCGCGCGGCGGCATCCTGGTGGCGCTCGCGGAAAAATTCAAACTGCCGGTGCACTTCATCGGCGTCGGCGAAGGCGTCGACGATCTCGCGCCGTTCACCGCGCGCGATTTCGCCCGCGCGATTGCCGGGATCGAATAGCCTCGTCCTTCGAGACGCGAGCCGCAGGCGCGCTCCTCAGGATGAGGCCGTGCCACATGTGAGATCCTCATCCTGAGGAGACCGCGAAGCGGGCGTCTCGAAGGATGGGATGGAGAGATGGAAGAGAATGGACAAGACCCAGCCACATCCACTGTTCAAGCTTGCGACCGAGCTCGGTCCGCTGCTCGTCTTCTTCTTCGTGAATGCGAAGTTCAACCTTTTCGCCGCGACCGGCGCCTTCATGGTCGCGATCGTCGCTGCGATGATCGCCTCCTATGTGGTGACGCGCCACGTGCCGATCATGGCGATCGTGACCGGCGTAATCGTGCTGGTGTTCGGCACACTGACCCTGGTGCTGCACGACGAGACCTTCATCAAAGTCAAGCCGACCATTATCTACGCCCTGTTTGCGGCGATCCTCGGCGGCGGGCTGCTGTTCGGCCGCTCCTTCATTGCCGTGATGTTCGATCAGATGTTCAACCTGACGCCACAGGGCTGGCGCATCCTCACGCTGCGCTGGGCGTTGTTCTTCGCCGGTCTGGCGATTTTGAACGAGATCGTCTGGCGCACCCAGAGCACTGACTTCTGGGTGAACTTCAAGGTGTTCGGCGTGACGCCGCTGACGATGGTCTTTGCCATCGCGCAGATGCCGCTGACCAAGCGCTACCACCTCGCACCGGTGTCGCTGGAGGCGAGCGAGGCCGAGGCGGGGGATGTGAGGAAGGGGTAGGCTCTACAGCTGACCCCGCGTCCCGCCACCCGACGTATCTTCTGCCGCTCCGGCGAACATGCTAGAGCCCGCCCATGAGCTCCCTTCCCTCCTCCGTCGACGTCGCGATCATCGGCGCCGGTGCTGCGGGCCTCGGCGCTGCGCACGCGCTACGCGGCTCGGGCCTCTCGGTGATCGTGCTGGAGGCGCGCAATCGCATCGGCGGCCGGGCCTGGACCGTGCAGGCCTCGCCCGAAGTCACCTTCGACGTCGGTTGCGGCTGGTTGCACTCGGCGGACAAGAACTCCTTCGTCCCGATCGCCCGGCAACTCGGTTTCGAGCTCAACACGGACTTACCGCCCTGGAGCGATCGCGCCTTTGGCGACGCCTTTCCGGAAGTCGCGCGCAGGGATTTTGTGCGCGCGATCGACGAATTCTACGAACGTGCGTCTGAGGCTGCGGAAAAAGATGAAGATGCGCCTGCGGCCAGCTATCTCGAACCTGGCAACCGCTGGAATCCGATGATCGACGCGGTCTCGACCTATGTGAACGGATGCGAGCTCGATCAGGTCTCGATTCTCGACATGAAGGCCTATGAGGATACTTACTTCAATTGGCGCGTGCGGGCCGGATATGGGACTCTGATCGCAGCCTATGGCGCGCCCTGCCCGATCGCACTGAACTGCAACGTTGCGGTGGTCGACCATTCCGGCCAGCGCATCCGGCTCGAAACCTCGCTCGGCACCCTTGATGCCGCGAAGGTGATTGTCACCGCGCCTTCCAGCTTGATTGCCGACGAGGTGATCCGCTTTGCGCCACAGCTGCCGGCCAAGGTCGATGCGGCAGCCGGCCTGCCGCTCGGCGTCGACGACAAGGTGACGCTGGCGCTCGAGGATGCGGACGCCTTTCCGAAGGAGGGCAATTTGCGCGGCGCCACCATGCGCACCGCGATGGGCACCTACCACATCCGCCCGTTCGGCCAGCCGTGCATCGAAGGGTTCTTCGGCGGCAGCTTTGCGCGCGAGCTGGAAGACGCCGGCGACGGCGCCATCGCCGCGCAAAGCATCGACGAGATCGTCGGTTTTCTCGGCAACGACATCCGCCGCAAGCTGAAGCCGTTGTACGAGTCGCGCTGGGCGCACGATCCGTTCGCTCGCGGCGCCTATTCGCATGCGCTGCCTGGCCATGCAGGGGACCGTGCCCTACTGGCCGCGCCAGTCGATGGCCGGCTGTTCTTCGCGGGGGAGGCGACGTCGCCGAATTTTTTCTCGACCGCGCACGGGGCAAGGGACAGTGGCGAGCGGGCGGCGCAGGAAGTGCTGGCGGCTCTGAGCAGGCCTTAGCCGCAAACTCCGTTCATTGCGAGCGCAGCGAAACAATCCAAAGTCTTTCCGCAGCGGCAATCTGGATTGCTTCGCTGCGCTCGCAATGACGAATCATTCAATCACCCGCGCCCGTAGATCGGCGTCCGGCACGAAGCACGCATCGTACTTACCAAAAATGCGATAGCGGTTGCGCGCAACGATGCCATAAACGGCGTTCCGCAATGGCTTCGGCACGGCGAACAACATGCGCACCCAGCCCCATCCCGGCAGTTGCGACAGCACAGTCAGCGCAGCATCCGACTTCACGAACACTTCCCCGCCATGGATCACCGCATTGGTGTCGGGATCACCTGGATCGATGCCGAACGTGCGTGCGAGCCGGGCCCCATAGTCCGATTGAACCGGCGTGAAACGAAACCGCTTCGCCGTGTCGCGCGCAGCGACGAAGCGGACCCAGCGCGAGCAGAAGATGCAGACGCCATCGAACAGGATCACGTCATCGTCAGGCCATTTTTGCATCACCGATTGTCCAGCATCAGGAGGGCGACCAATATTTCCACTAGGCTGTGCTGATCGCGATTCATGGCTTGCTGCCTGCCCGCGGCTTCAACGCGCGATCAAGCTCGCTGCCGGCGGCTTTGACGCCGGCTTCGGTTTCGATCATCCAGTGGCCCTCGCTGCCCGTGGCGGGCAGCGCGCGGAAATCGACCTTGCCGCCGCCGCCACGAAACGCATCTGCCAACGTCCGCGAGAACGCCGGAGCAAAGTAGCTGTCATTGGCAGTAACGAGCCATGTCACGGGAATGCGCGCCGCCTTGCCGAATTCGGCTGCAGCCGCAAGAAGCGTGTGCGGCGCGCAGATCCGGTTCGATTCATCGTTGGCGTGGCCGCCGCGCCCCGGCGCAAATGCGATGATCGCGGAGACGATCTTCGGATCGCCGTTGGCGATCGCCAGCGCGCCCCAGCCGCCGGCGGAATGGCCGAGCACGACCGCCGCATCCTTGCGGACGAAATCCTGTTTTCGCAGATATTCCAGCGCGCGTGAAATTTCCTCGGCAGTTGCGCGGCCAGAGCGAGCATAGTCCGCCTCGTCACAGCCACCCTGGTCCTCGAGATAGCGACCGCCGGTTGCGCCGTGACCGAGCCGTTCCGGCACTAGCACGGCGAAGCCGCGCGCGATGAGATGCGCGACGAGCGCGCGGTATTCCGCTGGCGGCATTTGCGCGCGCCGCAGCGCGTTTTGCGTGGTGGCGTGCGCGATGACCGCGAGTCGAAACGGACCCGTGCCGGGGGGACGAAACAGCAGGGCATGCGCAGCGATGTCGGTATCGGGCGACGGCACGCGCCATTGCTGACGGCGAAACGGCTCGCCCTCCTCTCCTGACGAGCCCAAGGTGACCTGAGCGCACAGAGGTGGCGCAGTCAGCAGGGCCAGCAAAGGCAGAAGCGCGAGGACGTCGGAGAGACGCATGAACGGCCGAAGGCGAACACGGGCAGCGAGGGCAGACCAGTAGGCAGACCAGTAGGAACGAATCATTCTGGGCGGACTTTTTGCGGTGCCATTGCCGTCCATTCGTTGCCGCAAGGCAGTTCTGCACCAATGCGTGGCAAGCCGTTGCCGTTCGAGGTAGCTTCTTGTCCTCTTTCGGTACAACATGGTTAAAATACTGATGCAGAAAGTCCACAGGTTAACCGATAATTAACGATAGGTCTTGCCGCCGGCGCGGCGACTTGGTTTGATTGCGTCCATGAGCACAACCCTGATCGAGGTCCGGCCGGCCAAAGCTGCAGACGCAACTGCGGTGGCTTCGACCCATGACGAAGCCTGGCGATCGGCCTATCAGGGCATCATTCCCGGTGGCGAGCTGGAAAAGCTGATCAACCGCCGCGGCCCGCAATGGTGGGACAGCGCGATCCGCAAGGGCAGCCGCGTCAGCGTGCTGGTGTTCGGCGACAAAATCGCGGGCTACGCCAATTACGGTCGCAACCGCGCCCGCAGCCTGCATTTCGACGGCGAGATCTACGAGCTTTACCTGCGCCCAGAGTTCCAGGGGCTCGGCTTCGGCCGTCGCCTCTTTACCGCCGCCCGCCGCGACCTCATGCAGAGCAATCTGAAGAGCATGGTGGTGTGGGCGCTGTCCGATAACGATCCGGCGACGGAGTTTTACCGGGCGCTGGGCGGCCGCATGGTGGCGCGCTCCTCGGAGCGATTCGGGCCGAAGTCGCTCGACAAGGTTGCCTTCGCTTGGACCAATTGACCTGCTGAAAGCTTAACCGGCAGCGCTCCCCTTTCCGTCGATACCGCCCGCCTTTTGCGCCGGTGATCGCTGGATTCATTATTTCACAAAAACACGATGGATAGGCGGGCCAAGCCCGCGTATGACGGTGCCAAATCGCTGCCGGGCGCGATTTCACCTCGGCAATAACGGAGCCTTGAATGCGTATCGATGCGATCTCGATCGGGACCAACCCGCCACACGACGTCAATGTCATCATCGAAGTGCCGGTGGGTGGCGAACCGATCAAATACGAGATGGACAAGGAAGCCGGCACGCTGGTGGTCGACCGCTTCCTCTACACGCCGATGCGCTACCCCGGTAATTACGGCTTCATTCCGCACACGCTGTCCGACGATGGCGACCCCTGCGACGTGCTGATCATCAACACTCGCGCCATTATCCCTGGCGCCGTCATGAGCGTGCGTCCGGTCGGCGTGCTGATGATGGAAGACGAAGCCGGCGGCGACGAGAAGATCTTGGCAGTGCCGTCGTCGAAGCTGACGCAGCGCTACGACAAGGTGAAGACCTATAGCGACCTGCCGGACATCACGCTGCAGCAGATCCAGCACTTCTTCGAGCACTATAAGGATCTCGAGAAGGGCAAGTGGGTGAAGATCTTGCGCTGGGGCGGACCCGAGGAAGCGCATAAGCTGATCCTCGAAGGTATCGAGCGCGAGAAAAAGAAGAAGGCGTGAGCCTTCGGTATCCCGGACAAAGGTAGGCTCCCTCGCCCCCGTTCTTACGGGTAGAGGGTCGGGGTGAAGGGCTGCTTCCGCAAAAACTGTGGCAATTGGACTCGCGGAGACTCCCCTCACCCGGCGCTTCGCGCCGACCTCTGCCCGCAAGCGGGCCGAGGTGAACTACACCGCCGGCTTCGGCAGGCCGGCGATCGCGCAGGCGGCGCGAAGCGTGTTCACCAGTAGGCAGGCAACCGTCATCTGGCCAACGCCGCCCGGCACCGGCGTGATCGCGCCGGCGACACCGAGCGCTTCCTGATAGGCGACGTCGCCGACCGACCGCGTCTTGCCGTCGTGCTTCGGAATGCGGTTGATGCCGACGTCGATCACGGTGGCGCCCGGTTTCAGCCAGTCGCCGCGAACCATCTCGGGCTTGCCGACGGCGGCATAGACGAGGTCAGCGCGCTTCACGAGCCCGGGCAGATCGCGCGAGCGCGAATGCGCGATCGTCACCGTGGCGTTCTCGTTCAGCAGCAATTGCACCAGCGGGCGGCCGACCAGATTGGAGCGGCCGATGACGATGGCGTTCATGCCCTCGAGCGAGGCATGCACGCTCTTGCTCAGGATGATGCAGCCGAGCGGCGTGCAGGGCGACAGCGCCTCGAAACCGCCGGCGAGGCGGCCGGCATTGTTCGGATGCAGGCCGTCGACGTCCTTGGCCGGATCGATGGCATTGATGACCGCCTCGGTGTTGAGGCTCTTCGGCAGCGGCAGTTGCACCAGAATGCCGTGCACGGCGGGATCGCGGTTGAGCTTTGCGACAACCGCCAGCAGTTCGACCTGCGAGACATCGGCCGGCAGCTTGTGCTCGAACGAGGCCATGCCGGCGGCCTGAGTCTGGGTCTGTTTTGAGCGAACATACACCTCGCTGGCGGGATCGTTGCCGACCAGGACCACAGCAAGGCCCGGTATCAGATTGTGCTCGCGCTTGACGCGGGCGACTTCGTCGGCGACGCGGGCACGAAGTTCCGCGGCAATGACTTTCCCATCGATAACCTTGGCTGTCATGTCCGTTCCTTAGGTCTTAGGTCTGGCCGAGACGAGCTGGCGCAGGGCTTCGCCGAGCCGCGCCGGATCGCCGTCGACCGCGATCTGCTTCAGCCGCGAGGTCGCTCCGGACAGTAGCTTCACGCTGGCCTTGGGTACGCGGAGCGATTTCGCCAGCAGCACCAGGACCGCCTTATTGGCCTCGCCGCCATCGGCGATGGCGCGCACCCTCACCTTGAGCACGCTGCGGCCATCGGCCAATTGTTCGATCCCGTCGATATCGTCGCGGCCGCCGCGCGGGGTCACCCGCAGCGCGATGCTGATGCCCGCGGCCGAGTAACGCCAGGGTTCCTTACAAGCTTCTTTGGCAACCAAGGTGCCCCAGCCCGCCTAGATCACGTTCGGATAGACGTAGTACAGGATCACGCGCTCGATGAACATGATGAGCAGGATCAGGATGATCGGCGAGATATCGAGACCGCCGAGACTTGGCAGGAAATTACGAATCGGCGCCAGCACCGGTTCGGTGATGCGGTACAGGAACTCCGCAACCGCCGACACGAACTGGTTGCGGGTGTTGACGACGTTGAAAGCGATCAGCCAGGACAGGATCGCGGACGCGATCAGCAGCCAGACGTAGAGGTCGAGCACGATGATGACGATGTCGAGAACGGCACGCATGGCTTTTGAAAACTCTGGCTGAGGGCGGGATTGACGGCTTTTGCTAGATATCGGTTCCCCCCGGCCCAAACAAGGGAAGTTCGGGCGTGGGGATGGCTAAAACCGGATTACACCCGTCCTTGACTTGACCTTGGCAGGGACTTAAATGGCGCCCGGTTGTCGGCCGCATTAACCAGGGCGGCCAACAAACGGGGCCATAGCTCAGCTGGGAGAGCGCGTCGTTCGCAATGACGAGGTCGGCGGTTCGATCCCGCCTGGCTCCACCAGCCTTCGCTCGCTTCGCGAGCTACGGCTGGGCAAGCCAGCCAAACTCTCCCTCGCAGCGAAGTGAGCGAAGGCTGTCCCGCCATAGCCCGGAGGGCGACGGCGGACTCCCTCCACAAGTCCCACCTCCCCCTAAACCGCGGCGGGCTGTCGCGCGACGGAGCGATCACTCGGCGGCCTGCGCCAGCACCGACCGGCGCGCCAGCCAGCCGTCGATGAAGTGATCAAGCCATGCGCGTTCCGCGACGTCGTAGACGGCTCGGTCCGTAAAATGATGATGCCGCGCGCGCGCACCGGGCGCGCTCAGTCCGTCATAGCCGCGCGTGGTCCAGCAATGCATCATCGCGTAGGTCACGTCGGGATGAAACTGCACACCGAAGGCATTGCCGGTGCGGAATGCCTGAACCGGAAAATCATCGCCTTCGGCAAGCAGTTCGGCGCCGGCCGGCAGCTCAAATCCTTCGCGATGCCAATGATAGACTCGTGCCGGCCAGTCAGGGCAGAGCGCGTGTCCCGCCGCGGTCGGACGGATCGGGTAATAGCCAATCTGGGTCAGCGCATCCGCATGTGGTGCGACGCGGGCCCCTAACTGCATCGCAAGCATCTGCGCGCCGAGGCAGATGCCGAGGAACGGCCGCTGCTCACGCAGCGGAATTTCGATCCAGTCGATCTCGCGTCGGATGTAGTCGTCGGAATCGTTGGCGCTCATCGGACCGCCGAAGACCACGGCGCCGGCATGCTGCTCGAGCGTCTCGGGCACGGGATCGCCGAAGCGGGGACGGCGGATGTCGAGGCGATGGCCGAGCGCGCGAAGCGCATTGCCGACCCGGCCGGGCGTCGAGGATTCCTGATGCAGAATGACGAGAACCGGCAGTCGGGTTTCAGGACGACCGGCGGATGCGCCGAGGTCCCTTCGCTTGGGGAAGGGCACCAATTCTGCGCCACCAAACCTGTTCGTCCGGAACGACATTGCCTTTCCAAGTGCTATCGGTTCGGACCGCCAGCATAACTAAGCGATCGTTAATTTCGTGTGAGTTCGCGCACGCACCGAAATGAAAGCAAGCTCCGGGCCAATACGGGAGCTGACGGCTTCCGCTAGCGCCTTTGCCTCTGAAACCGGCTGGTGGCGAACAGGATGAAGTCGCGCGGGAAGAAGCGCAGCAGGAACGGCACGATCTTGATGGCGAGGCCGGGCAGCACTGCCCGTTTGTTGGCCATCAGTCCACGATAGGCCTCGCGTGCGACATCCGCGGCCGAAACATTGAGAGCCGCCGTATCATGTCCGGATCCAACGCGGGCCCGCGCCTGGAATTCGGTGGGCACCGGGCCCGGGCAAAGGACTGTAACGCGGACGCCGCGCGGGCCGAGCTCCGCGCGCAGGGCCTCGGTGAAAGAGATCACATAGGCCTTGGAGGCGTAGTAGACGGCCATGCCGGGGCCGGGCAAAAAGCCGGCGACGGAGCCCACATTGAGAAGACCGCCCTTGTTGCGGATGAGCTGTTCGGCGAAGCGCAGCGAAAGATCGGTCAGAGCCCGAACGTTGACATCGACGATGCCGACCTGCTCGACGCGGTCGCGTTCGACGGCATCGCCGAACACACCAAAGCCGGCATTGTTGACGAGATTGTCGAGCTCGACGCCTGCGGTGGCGAGCGCGGCGGCGATCGTCTCGCCCGCGTCTGCTTCCTCGAGGTCGCAGACGATCACGATCGGCTTCTTGCTGCCCTTGGCGGAGAGCTCGCTGGCGAGCGCCTCGAGCCGATCGGCCCTGCGCGCCGTGAGCGCCAGACGGTGTCCGTTCGCGGCGAACACGCGCGCCAGCTCCATGCCTATGCCCGCCGAGGCACCGGTAATCAGCGTCACCCGCTCAGTCACGATCGAACTCTCTTGGATTCAATTTTTTTGCCCCCGCAATAGCGGAACGAGAGCATAGAGCGTGCGCGCCGCGCAAGCTGGCTGGCTGCATGGCGGCTAGTGCTGGCGACAGGGAGCGTAGGAAAAACTGCTGATTTCACGCGAAACGGACACCGGAGCGACGGCGAACACATTAAAATTTCGTCATGTGGTACGCACGGCCCGCAATCGGCCGTGTTAAGGCGGGTCAGCCGCCGATAGCGCCGTTCTTCACCTGATTGCCGGCGCGGTCCGCAACGGCATGCTTCAGGTCGATCCGGTCGCGCTGGGCGATCCCGAGCAGGTCGGAGGCGCGCCAGACCACGTTGTCCTCGAACTCAGTGACCTGGCCGTCGGCATAGACCAGCTCCCACATCATCTGCACGATGCGCTTGCGCCCCTCCTCATCGAGCGAGCGCATGATAACGCTGGTGAAATGATAGAGGTCGACCGCCTCGCCCTCGACCTCGGTTGCGTCCGCGATCAGGCGGTCCGCAGTACCGCGATCGAGCCCGAAATGACGTTCGATCAGGCTGTGCAGCTTGCGCTGCTCGGCCGCAGTCGGCTGGCCGTCCAGCGAAACCACGTGGACCAGCAGGGCGGTTGCCGCCAGTCGATAGTCGCTGTCGCCGAAGGCGCGGTCGACCGCCTGAGGAGCAACGATGTCAGCGATGAATTGGCGCAGGCCGTCGAGCATAAAGTCCTACCGATATCGATGAAGCCGCGGGGAGGCGGCCGTTACCAGCATTATATGAGCGGGAAACTCAACCGCCGCAACATGCGTCAGTTCCGCGCGCGGCATTACGTTTCGGCAATCTCTGCGCCGGGACGGCATCTACGGTATCTCGTACACCACCATCTTGTCGGCGATGCCGCGCAGCGCGGCCTGCTTCTGGATCGGCCTGATCTCGCGCTGCTGCAACACCTCGGCAACAGCCGGTGCGTCGAGCACCGGTCCGGTGATGTGGATTTCCTGCGACGTGGACAGGCTCTGCACGCGCGCGGCGATGTTGACGGTCTGGCCGAAATAGTCCTGACGCTCGTTGAGCATCACCGCAAGGCAGGGACCCTCATGAATGCCGATCTTGACGATAAGATCGGCGGTGCCGCGCTGCTTGTTGAGCTCGTCCATCGCTGCCCGCATCCGTAGACCCGCGACGATCGCGTGCTCGGGACGGACGAATGTCGCCATCACGGCGTCGCCGATCGTCTTCACCACTGCGCCCTTTTCCGAGGAGATGATCTCGAGCAGCGCGTGAAAATGCGCGCGCACGAGATCGAAGGCGGCAAGGTCGCCGACGCGCTCGTAGAGCGCCGTCGAGCCTTTCAAGTCGGTGAACAGGAAGGTCAGCGAGGTGATCTGGAGCCGCTGGTCTAAACTGAGATTGTCAGCCTTGAACACATCGCGAAAGGTCTGGTTCGACAGCATCCGCTTGGCGGTGAGGAACGGCTTGCGCTTGCCTATCAGGCGATGAAGCGCGTCGGCCGCGATGAACACCGACGGCAGTACTCGCACGCCGGCCTGGTTCTCCAGCGACAGCCGCAACGGACCCGGCCGCATCACCGCGGTCCCGGTCGGGGCCCGTACCTTGTTGTACATGATGGCGAGCTGCTGGCGTTCCTTGGTCGGCTCGCCCTGGACGTCGATGAACTGGGCGGCGTGCGTCACCGGCTCGAAGATGATGATGAAGTCGATCGGCAATTGCAGCGACATGGTCGCCTTCTCGCCGGCCGGAAGCTCGAGCGTATCCAGCGTCACCTCGTTGGCCAGCGTCGCAAACGATTCCTTGTTGAAGTCGACGCCGGAGCTCCAGAACACCTGCTTGAAATATTCCCAGACCGGAAGCGAGTCGGGGTCATGCGCCGCGATGCGCCGTACGCGCGGGTTCACCGTGAAGGACACCTCGACCTGGTCGTCGACGGAAGCCTTATAGCCGCAGGCGCAGAGCGCGCAGTGATAATCGTCGGGCTTGAGCGCCTTCAGCGTCGAGTGCGCGCCGAGCACGCCGCCGCATCCTGGACACAATACGTTCCAGCCGAGATCGAACAGCCCAAGCCGGGCCGAATGCAGGAAGCCCGAGATCGTCCGCTCTTCGTCGAGATTGTGCTGCCTGGAAAAGTCGAGAACATTGACGCGGTTGAGCTCGTGATCCTCACCGTGGTCGATCAGATGCTGAATCGCGTCGACCACCTTTGGATCGGCGGTCTGCTTCAGGACGGAAAGCTGGGCTTGGATATCGCTCATGGCGGGACTCTATCTAGGGTGGATCACGCCATTGGCCAGGCAGTCGCCTGTCACCGACGCGTGATGCGGAACATGGGTGAGTGGCCGGGCTGGGTCGTCACGACGCCGTGCGGGATGACGGGATCGGTATCGGCAAGCTCGACTCGAAACGCGCCGATCAGCCGCGCCAGCGCCAGCACGGATTCGGCCTGCGCAAACGGCGCCCCGACGCAGACGCGTGGCCCCGCGCCGAACGGCAGATAGGCGAAGCGATCCGGCGCCTCGGTCGACATGAAGCGTTTTGGAATGAACGCGTTCGGTTGATCCCACAGCTTCTCGTGCCGATGCAGCAGCCACGGCGCGATCATGATGATGTCGCCCTTGCCGATCGCAACGCCGGCCGCATTGTCCTTTTCCCGGGCGGCTCGCGCGATCAGGAAGGCCGGCGGATAGAGCCGCATGGTCTCCTCGATCACGGCGCGGGTGAATTTCTGGCGGTCGATATCGGCCATGCTGTCGAGATGCTCGCCGCGGGTCTCGGAAGCCACTTCCTCTTGCGTGTCCGGATCCAGCGCGAGCAGATAGAGCGCCCAGAACAACGCGGTCGCCGTGGTCTCGTGACCGGCGAGGATCATGGTCGCGACCTCGTCGACGAGCTGTTCGTCGGAAAAACCCTTGCCGGTCTCGGGATCGCGCGCCTCATCCATGAGATCGAACAGGTCGCGCGGCGGCGCACCGTCCTTCTTGCCCGCGGCGCGCCGCTCGGCAATCAGCATCGCGACGAATTCGGCCCAGCGCTTGCGGAAACGCGCGCGGGCAAAATCCATCGGGCTCGGCCAGGACACCGGCAGGATCATGTCGAACAAATACGGCCGCCCCAGCCGTGCGCCATATTCCATGACGAAGTTGCGCAAGGTCGGGCCATGCCGGTCCATGCCGAAGGAGAACATGGTGCGTCCGGCGATCTCGAGCGTCATGCGCTGCATGAGCTCGCGCAGGTCAACGGGCTCGCCAGCGCGCTCCTCGAGCTTCGCGATGGTCTCGTCCAGCACCGCGGTCATGTGCGGTACGAGGTTGGCGGTCGCCTTCGGCGTGAAGGCCGGTGCAAGGGTGCGGCGCTGAAACGTCCACGAATGGCCTTCCGCAATCAGAAGGCCGTCACCGAGTACCGGACGCAGCATGCGGATGCCGGCCGGCGTGCGCGAATAGTTCTCGTAGTTGCTCAGCAGCACGTGCCGGATCGCGTCCGGGCGATTCAGGATGAAACTGTTGCGGAAGAAGAAGCGGCCCTCGATGACATCTTCCTCGTAGGCGCGCTGCCCCCAGGTTGCGATCATGTTCTGCTTGATCACAGCAAGCCGGCCGAGGAACGACATATCGTCCGGGGCGCGCGGCGGGGTCGGAGGGACGATCGGCCGACGCACGCTGGCGATGTTCATGGCTCTCTCCCGCAGATATCTTCGCAGTCAAGGCTTGCAGCTCAACAGCTAATAAGTCAGCTCGGCAATCGCAATCCTGTTCTCGGAGGCCGGCCAGGCGCGTGCCACAATCCGTTCTTCGTTGAATTGGGCCACGACGTTACGCCCGATCTCGGCGGCCGAAAGGCGCAGGGTTGCTGTCGCATCCGTGGGCACGCCCGGCTTGACGTCGGCCGGCTCCCTGCCGTCGAACACCACCACGTCCCGTGGCAGGCCAAAATAGCCGCGCGGGCGCGACATGATCACGACCGCACCGGCATCCTTGTCCGCCGGCCCGAGCGGGCGCGCGGCACGCAGATGCACGACGTCGGACGAGCGCGGGAAAGGCGAGCGGTAAAAATGCGTTATCGGCGCATCCGGCGAAGTTAGGACGAATTCGAGCGACGAGGCGGCATCGACCTCCGCCGGCCCCCAACGTCCGTCGGCGCCGGTCTTCGAGCTCTGCACCGCACCGCCCTTGCGCTCTCCGGTTTCGGGCTCGACTCGGAAGATATCGACGGTTGCGCCCGCGACCGGACGGTTGGTCGACACGCCGCCCGGCGTACCCGTCACAAGGCCGCTCAGCCTGACGTTCTGCTCCGGCATGATTGCAATGCGCGCGGGCTCGCGCCCGGCGATGAATTTATAGATCTCGCGGAAGGCGCGGGGATGAAACGCCACCTCGCGATGGTCGAGCGCACCGAGCAGGAGATTCGTGGCGCCCTTCAGCTCGGGCCCCTCGGCGGTGACGCCGGTCGGCACGCCGGGCTTCCCGATGAAGCGGCCGTCGGGTTGCGCGTACTTGTCCATGCCGTCACTGCGCAATGTGAGGAAGGCCACGCCCGGCGTCACTTCGCTCTCACCCTGGTTCAAGCCGCGCAAGAATGCGCCCCGGCCGTTGAACTCGCTACCAAGCGTGTCGTCGGTTGCAAACACGCCGTGATTGGGTGTGCCGCACAATACGGCATGACTGACATCTGCTGCACCACCATTCCTGATGACGTTGCGAATCGCGTAGCCGCCGCGCGAGCTGCCGACCAGTGCCACGCGGGGCGCACCGCTGCGGCGCTTCAGTTCCGTGATGGCCGCCGCGAGCTCGCGGCGCTGGTCCTCGGTCGAGGACCGGTTGGCCTGCTCGACCTTGTCGTCGCTCCGCGCATTGGGATCGGTGAAATTGATCGCCAGCATGCGAGCGCGCGCGATGCCGTTCGATTCCATCCGCCACAAGGTGGTCATCCAGAGCGCGTCGTAGTCGCCATTGCCATGAACGAACAGGATCGGCGGCACCTCGGAACTCTGCGCCGCGGGCGCGATTTGCGCCAGCGCCTCGATCCGCAAGCTCGCAACCGCGAAGGGAAGGCTACCTGCACCCTGCAGGATCGTCCGTCGCGACAGCTTCATATGTTCCTCTCCGGCAACCATTTCTTTGCACCACTTATAGCGGCCTAACCACTGGACAGCGAAGGACTTTCGCAGGCATCACTGACTCTACCGGAATCGCTGAAGCCATTTCTGCCAGACCTCCTGGAAGGGGATATGACCGAGCAGACGAACCGTCAAATTGCCGCCGACGGCATCACCGCGCCGCTGCGGTACACCCTGTTCCGGCGCATCTGGCTCGCCAGCCTGCTCTCCAATCTCGGCCTCTTGATCCAGGGCGTGGGCGCCGCCTGGGCGATGACCCAAATGGCGGCCTCGGCCGACAAGGTCGCGCTGGTGCAGACCGCGCTGATGCTGCCGATCATGCTGATCTCGATGCCGGCCGGCGCCATCGCCGACATGTATGACCGGCGCATCGTGACCCTGATCTCGCTCATGATCGCGCTGACCGGCGCGACTGCGCTGACGCTGCTGGCTTGGCTCAAGCTGATCACCCCGGAAACGCTGCTTGCTTTCTGCTTTGTGGTGGGCAGCGGCAATGCGCTGTTCGGCCCGGCGTGGCAATCCTCGGTCAGCGAGCAGGTGCCGCCCGAAGCGCTGCCGTCCGCGGTGGCGCTGAACGGCATCAGCTACAACATCGCCCGCAGTTTTGGTCCCGCGGTCGGCGGTGTCATCGTTGCCGCGCTCGGCGCGGTCGCCGCCTTCGCCTGCAATGCGATCCTCTATCTGCCGCTGCTGGTGGTGCTGCTGCTGTGGCGGCGCAACACCGAAGCTTCGCGCCTGCCGCGGGAAAAGCTCAACCGCGCCATGGTCTCGGGCGTGCGCTACATCACCAATTCGCCGCCAATCAAGATCGTGCTGTTGCGCACGCTGGTGATGGGCCTGATCGGCGGCGCCATCATGGCGCTGATGCCGTTGGTCGCGCGCGATTTGCTGCATGGCGGCGCGCAGACCTACGGCATCATGCTGGGCGCGTTCGGCATGGGCGCAGTGGTCGGCGCGCTCAACATCCACGAACTGCGCAGGCGCATGAGCGGCGAGGCGGCGATCCGCACTTGCACGATCTCGATGGCGTTTGCGATGGCCGCGCTTGCCTTGAGCACAGAACCCGTACTGACAGCGGCCGCGCTGGTGCTGGCCGGCGCGGTCTGGATGGCCGCCGTCGCGCTGTTCAACATCGGCGTGCAGCTCTCGGCGCCGCGCTGGGTTGCGGGCCGATCGCTCGCGGCGTTCCAGGCCTCGATCTCGGGCGGCATTGCGATCGGCGCGTGGGGCTGGGGTCACCTCACCGATTATGCCGGCGTCGAGGTCGCGCTCCTGGTTGCAGCCGGGTTGATGCTGATCTCGCCGCTGCTTGGAATCTGGCTGGCGATGCCGCGCGTCGGCGCCCGCAACGAGGATGCCGAGGTGCTGGCCGACCCGGAAGTGAAGCTATCGCTCACGGCGCGCAGCGGACCCTTGGTGGTCGAGATCGAATATCGCGTGTCGCAGGAGAACGCGCGCGCCTTCCACAATGTGATGCAGGATGTGCAGCTCTCCAGGCAGCGCAACGGCGCCTATGGCTGGTCGATCGCGCGCGACATCGCCGACCCCGAATTGTGGACCGAGCGCTATCACTGCCCGACCTGGCTGGACTATCTGCGCCAGCGCAACCGTTCGACCCAATCCGAACGCGCGCTGCATCAGCAAGCCATCGATTTCCACATCGGGCCCGAACCGGTGCGTATCCGCCGCATGCTGGAGCGCCCATTCGGTTCGGTGCGTTGGAAGGAAGAGACTCCGGACCGCGCAAGTGCAGAGGTTTTGCCGGTGGTCGCGACCGCGGCGGGAAGCAGCACGTAGGCTTCGTAGTCCGTAGCCCGGATGGAGCGAAGCACAATCCGGGACAATCTCGCCGCGTGGACAGAACCCCGGATTTCGCTGAAGCGAAATCCGGGCTACGACGCTCCATCTCACTGTCCGTGCTCCGTCAGCACCTTCTCGCAGCCTTTGCTCAGCCGCGTGCGGTTCTGCTTCAGGCAGGCGAGCACGGCCTGATCGCCATTGTTCATCACCGGGCGGCAGAAGCGGCTGACGTCGCGCGCGCAGGCGTCGTGGCCGGGCTGCTGCGCCGCCGCGCCCGATGCGCACAGGATGAATGAGACAATGAAAAAAAATTTGGTCATCGCGCAATGCCTCTTGCCCGGAAAGATATGCGGGCGAAGCTAGTGCGACGATCCCAGAGCCGCAACGGCTTTATTGAGAGCTTGCGTCTGCGTCGCCGCGTGGCGCCCCAGCTTGACACCGGGGGCACATCGCGAGGGGAGCTCGAGAATGCAACGATGGATGCGTTGCGCGCTGTTACTGACTGTCCTGCGCGTCGGCAACCTTGCGCGACGCGCCCTTGGCGAGATCCTTGTCCATCACCGCGCGGCAGCCGGCGCTCAGATCCGAGCGATGCTTCACCATGCACGCCGTGATTTTCGGGATGTTGGGGATTTCCGACGAGCACAGGCGGAAAGCGTCGCCGGTGCACATCTGTTGCGCTTCGGACGAGAAGGCGAAGCTCGAGCTGGTCGAAATGATCGAGACGATGGCGGCGAAGCCGAGGGCCAGGCTGGTGTCGCGGATCTTGGTGGTCAAGGACTTGTCGGAGAACGACTTGGTCATTTGAAGCTCCCATTGGCGCCGCCGGAAGCGGGCCCGTTGTTGATGGGACCTACGATGCTCCAGCAAAACAGTTTCTACTGTGATGACGGTCACAAGCGGCACCGCTAATGTGACCTCGGTCACTTTGGCGCACTCCTCTGAAATTCCTCCGCTTCCGCTGTCGTGTTGGTGTCACGTTAACTGTTCCTTCGCATTAATGGCTGGGCGCGCGGGAAAATCCGCTTGTTTGGTTGCGTAATTGGAAAGAATAGCGATGCGTAATGCGTTGGGCCTGATGCTGGCCAGTGTAGTTGCGGCGGTCGTGATCGCCGCCGGCGGTTGGTTTTATTATTCCTCGCGCGCCGAACAGGGCGCCCCCAAGACAACGGCCGCCCGTGCCGCCGATCCTCTGCCGGCACCGGCCAAACTTGCCACCAGGGATGACGTCGAGACCACCGCAGCGCTGGCGGGTAAGCCGACGGTCCTTGCCGCGGCGCCGGCCCCGGCCGCACCGGTGCAACAGAAGTCGACCTGCACCAATCCAAACGCGCTCGGCGTGGCTCGCGTGGTCGAGATCGACACCACCGGCGGCCCGGGCTTCGGCTTCGAGCACTTCAAGCAGTTTGATTTCCTCACCGACAAGGAGGTCGTTCTGACCTTCGACGACGGTCCGTGGCCGGTCAACACGCCCGCGGTGCTGAAGGCGCTCGCGGATGAATGCACCAAGGGACTGTTCTTCTCGGTCGGCAAGCACGCGACCTACCATCCGGAAATCCTGCGCCAGGTGCTGGCCCAGGGCCACACGGTCGGCACCCACACCTGGTCGCATGTCAACCTGAACAGCAAGAAGATGACCGAGAGCCAAGTCAAGGACGAGGTCGAGAAGGGTTTTAGCGCGGTGAGGTTCGCGCTCGGCACCAACCCGGCGCCGTTCTTCCGCTTCCCGCAGCTTCAGCACAATCCGGCGATGGTGACCTATTTCGGCACCCGCAACGTCGCGATGTTCTCGACCGACATCGACTCCTTCGATTTCAGGAAGGGCGCCACGCCGGAGAAGATCGTCGAGACCGTGATGACCAGGCTCGACAAGCTCGGCAAGGGCATCATCCTGATGCACGACTTCCAGAAGCACACCGGCGAGGCGCTGCCGACGTTGCTCGCGCGGCTCAAGGCCGGCGGCTACAAGATCGTGCAGATAAAGGCCAAGACGACCTTCCAGACGCTGCCGGAATATGACGAGGCGCTGCTGAAGGATCTGAAGGTGCCGACCTCGAGCGCGCGTCCGATCGCGAGCGTGGTGCAGACGGTCTCGCAGTAAGACAAACCAGCTACCTGATTGCGTCAATGGCCGGGCTGCTGTCCAGGCCATTGTCGTTTTGAGAGAGTGCAGACGCAGCGATTACCAGTAGATGCTGTGCAGCTCGCTGATGATGCGGCCTTTGAGCGGCCCGAGACATAGGTGACAAAACGTACCGGGCACATGGGTTACACTTTCCGCTTTTGTTCTGCGGGAGGTGTGGATGCCGTGGAAAGCGAGTT
>NZ_JADPKQ010000331.1:0-20415 GCF_023074015.1 Bradyrhizobium sp. 142 | reverse complement strand
GAGGCCGGGCGCAACCTCGAACTGATCTGGCTGATGAAGCAATTGGTGCCGGGCTATCGCACCATTGCCAATTTCCGCCGGGACAATTGGAAGGCGCTCAAGGCGACGAACCGGGAGTTTGTGCTGCTGATGCGCGAACTCGACCTTTTGGGCGGAGAGGTCGTGGCGATCGACGGGGCGTTTTTTGATGGCAACGCGAGCAAGGGGAGCATCAAGACGCAGCGCAAGCTTGCCAAGCGGCTGGCGGAGATCGAACGGGAGATCGAAGCCTATGGCGCCGCGCTGGATGCCAACGATAGTGCGGAGGCGGAACGTCCGCCGGCGGGACCGGAGGGGAACGGAGGCGGGGGCGGTGGTACCGGCGACGTCGCGCAGAAGGTCGCCGGATTGATGGCCAAACGCACGACCCTGAAGACCGATCTGGCGCAGCTGGAAGAGAGTGGCCAGACGCAGTTGTCGCGAACCGACAAGGACGCCCGCCTGTTATCGAAGAACGGTCAGGTGGTGGCGGGCTACAACGTTCAGATCGCCGTCGACGACAAGCACAAGCTGATCGCGGCGAGCGAGGTCGTCAACGACGGCAACGACACCGGTCAGCTTTACGACATGGCCAAAACCGCAAAGGACGAGCTTGGCGTCGAGACCCTGACGGCCCTCGCCGATACCGGCTACTACAACGGCAATACGCTCAAGGACTGCGAGGAGAACGGGATCGTGGCCTATGTTCCGCAAGCCAGGCGGACCGCGCGGCTGGAAGCGCAGGATCGTATCAGCCATGAAGCGTTCGCCTACGACGCCGAAGCCAATGTCTATCGCTGTCCCGCCGGCAAGCTCCTCAGCCCGACGGACGGCCGCAAGACCAACGGCAACCGGATTGAGATCCGGTATGTCAGCCGCAAGTCCGATTGCGACGCCTGCGCGCTGCGCGCGCGCTGTGTCTCCGTCAAGACACCGACGCGCACCGTCCAGCGCTGGGAGCATGAAGCCGTGCTGGAACGGCATCGCGCGCGGATGCAGGACGCCGACGGCCGAATGCGCCGCCGGGCCGAACTCGCCGAACACCCCTTCGGTACCCTCAAATGCCGCGCCGGCTACCGCCACTTCCTCGTCCGCGGCTTCGACAAGGTGCGCGGCGAATGGAGCCTGATGGCGCTCTGCTACAACCTCACCCGCGTGCTCAACATCCTCGGCTTCGACGGCCTCATGTCCTATCTGGCCGAACGCGCCGCAAACTGGGCGCTGTTACTGCCGACACTCCTCAAAGCCATTGTCAGCACGCTACAAACCCTCACGCCGCATCTCCGAGCTAAAATTCACCCGGTCTTCCAATAAAGCCCGGTACAAAGGGCAAACCGAATTCTTGCCCAGCCTCGTAGCGTAATCCGGGTCTTGTATCTGCGTCGGGACACGTCCCGGCTTGCGCTACCGCTCCATCCGGGCTACGGGCTCGCCTCACGCATTCAGCGCCTTGTGGATGATCCGTGCGAGATCCGACTTGCGATAGGGCTTTGCCAGCAGCAGAACGCCCGAATCCAGCCGACCGTGGTGGATGATCGCATTCTCGGTATAGCCGGACGTAAAGACCACCCTGAGATCGGGGCGCGTCTTCAACAGCTCGTCAGCAAGCTGCCGTCCATTCATCTTGCCGGGCATGATCACGTCGGTGAACAGCAGGTCAAACGGCTTTCCGGCGGCGACGATCGCGAGTGCCTCCGCGGCGTTTGCGGCCTGCAAGGTGACGTAGCCGAGCGAATGCAGCTGCGCCAGCACGTAGTCGCGCACCAGCCGGTCGTCCTCGACCACGAGGATCGTCTCATGCCCGCCCTCGACCGTTGACGGCGTCACGCCGTCGGCGACCGCGGTGGCGGTCTTGCCGGGCGGCAGATACATCTTGATCGTGGTGCCGTGACCTTCCTCGCTGTAGATCTTGATGTGGCCCGCGGACTGCTTGATGAAGCCGTAGACCATGGAGAGCCCGAGCCCGGTGCCCTTGCCGGGCCCCTTCGAGGTGAAGAAGGGGTCGAACACCCTGGGCAACATGTTGGTGGGGATGCCGGAGCCGGTGTCGCTCACGGCGATCAGCACGTAATGCCCGGGCGAGATGTCGTTGATACTGGCATAGACCTCGTCGAGATAGGCAGCGCCCGTCTCGACGATCAGCTTGCCGCCGCCGGGCATGGCGTCGCGGGCGTTGAGCGCGAGGTTGAGGAGCGCGGTTGTCAGCTGATTAGGATCGACGATCGCGACGCAGCTCTCGTCCTCGAACACGGATTCGATCTGGATCTGCTCGCCCAGCGTCGGCCGCAACAGCTTCGCGGTGTCGATGATCAGCGAGTTGATGTCGATCTCGCGCGGCTGCAGCGGCTGCTTGCGCGCAAACGCAAGCAGGTGCTGGGTCAGCTCGGCGCCGCGCCCGGCGGCCTCGTCGATCATCTTCGCGATCGCCGCAAGTTCCGGCTCCTTGGCCACCGCGTCAGCCAGGATCTCGATCGTTCCGGTGATGACGGTGAGGATGTTGTTGAAATCGTGCGCCACCCCGCCGGTGAGCTGGCCGACCGCCTCCATCTTCTCGGCATGGCGGATCCGCTCTTCGGCCGCGATCTTGTCGGTGAGGTCGCGGTAGAAGACGTTGAACAGGAGGCCGTCACGGCGCTTCAGCGCCGTGACGCTCAGCTCGGCCTTGAACTCCTTGCCGTCGCGGCGGCGGACCACGAGTTCGCGGCGGCGGTTGAGCGGGCTGCTCTGCCCGGACTCCAGGAAGCGTTGCAGACCCGCCCTGACCCGCTCGCGTTCGCTGGGGGCGACGATCAGGTCGATCGTGCTCTTGCCGAGCACCTCGTCGCGGTGCCAGCCGAACAGCTGCTCGGCTTGCGAGTTCCAGTTCAGGATTCTGCCGGTCGCGTCGGTCTGGACGAAGGCGTCGAGCGCGGTCTCGACGATGTCGTGGGCAAGCCGTTCGCTCTCGCGCAGGGATTCCTGCGCGAGCCGGGCCTCGGTCATGTCGCGCCCGACGAAGAAGAAGCGTTTGGCCGGCTCGGACCAATTGCCCAGCCAGGATAGCCAGACCTCATGCCCGTTCTTGTGGAAGCAGCGGGTATCGTCGAGCTTGGGGTGATCGCCGCGCCGCATCGCCCGCATCTCCTCGCGGGATTTCTCCAGATGATCGGGATGAATGAAGTCGGCGCCGCTGCGGCCGATCATCTCCTCCGGCCGGTAGCCGAGAATGGTTTCGCTGCTCGGGCTGATCTGCGCGATATGCCCGTGCGAGTCCATGACCATGATCAGATCCTGCGAGGCGTCAAAGATCTGCCGCCGCTCCTCGATCTGCTGCTGGAGCGCCCGCTCGGTCCGCCGCGCCTCGGTGAGGCTGCGGGCCGATCCGGAGGCGCCGACGATCTCACCCGACGGCCCCCTGATCGGGGAGAGGCTGAGCGAGATCTCGACCGGCGCGCCGTCCTTGCGCAGGCGCACCGTCTCGAAGCGTTCGATCGGCTCGCCCCGGGCGATCCGCCGCAAAATAACCTTGCCTTGCTCGCGGCGGTCGGGCGGGACAATGATCGAGGTGGATTTCCCGATCGCCTCGTCAGCCGCATAGCCATAGAGGCGTTCGGCGGCGGGATTCCAGCCCGTGATGACGGCATCGAGCGATTGCATCACGATGGCATCGTCGGATGATTCGACAGCGGCGCTGAACAAGCGCTCGCGCGTCGCATGATGGCTTCGCGCGGCCTCGGTGCGGCGATGCTCCTGGACCTCGCGTTCGAGAGCGGCAGTTTTTGCCCGCGTCTCTTCTACCATCTGGGCAAAAGCCCGGGCCAATACGCCGGTCTCGCCGCTGGCATCGACGGGAATGTCCGCCGGGCGTCCGCTGCCGATTGCCTCCACCGCCGCGGTCAGGCGCCCGATGGGGCGAGTCAATGAGCGCGCCAGCAGCACCGCGAGTGAGGCCGCGGCGAGGACGGCAAGCACGCCGACGAGCAAGGACGTCTTTTGAATGGCCGCCGGCACGCGGCCGAACACCGACGGAGGAACAGTCTCGATGATCGCGACCCATTCCTTGCCCGCAAGCAGCGCCGGCGCGATCGCCGCGCCGCTCGGCCGGCCCGACCCGTCGGTGACAAGCTGCGTGGATCCTTCCAGCGTGCCGGTCAGGCCGGCAAAAAATGGAAAGTCGTTGCGCCAATTGGTGGGGTGGCCTCGCACCGAGCCGAATTCTTGCGCGCGATCGGGATGGACGAGATAGTCGCCGTGCGAATTCACGACGTAGATCTCTCCCCCCGAGCCCGCGGCCGAACGGACGCGGTCGAGTGCCGGACGCATGTCGATATTGGCGATGATGATGCCGAACGGCTTGCCGTCCGGTGCGAACAGCGGCGTCGCGACACGCAAAGTCGGGGTGTGAAGGGCCGTTGTTCCGCCCTGGCGGGTGGCGAGATCGACTGCCGAGACGTAAATTTCGCCCGGCGCCAACCGAATTGTTTCCTGAAAATAGGCTCGCTCGCTCTTGCGCTCCAGTTCGCTGCTGGGGACGATCCGTACCGCTCCATTGGGGCCGGAGCGATCGACGCGGACCAGTTCGCGCTGGTCGTCGTCAAGACCGATGATTCGAAACTGTCCGTAGCTGGGTTTGGCCTCGATCTCGGCCGCGAGCCGCGCTGCAATGCGCTCGCGCCAGGTTTGCTCCGAAACGTTGTCAGTGGCGTCGATGCCGCCACCGATGTGAGCGCGGATCAGGCCATTGATGGCTGCGGCGGAGCGATAGCCGACCAGATCGCCGCGAGTTCCGGAAATGTAGGATTCAAGATTGTTGGCCCGCAGGCGCGACTGGGCCTCGATGCGCTCCAGGACCCGGGGAATGACCGCTTGGGTGAGGTTGCGATAGCCCAGCCAGCCGACCGCTGCCACGGTAACCGCCACCAGCAGGATCATCGCGATGGCCAGCCGCGTGGCGAGGGTCATGCCGATATTCGCATCGGTGCTCGAATCGCCGCGCCTGTTCTGGCCTGGAACAGAACGGACGTCCTCATCATCGGCGGCCGGTGCTGACATCGGAACCCTCCGGCTTGCCCGCGTCCAGGCAACCGTCGACAGCCGCAAGCAGTGCGTCGGCCCGGAATGATTTCTGCAAGCTCGCTATCGCCCCGAGCTTGGTCGCCATCTTCAGGAAGTCCGGCTCGGCATAGGCATCCGGCGTGACCGAGCGGCCGGAAATGACGATGATCGGAATAGCCGGCTGCTGCGCCCGGACGCGGCGCATGGTCTCCAACCCGTCCGTTCCGGGCATGAAGATGTCGATAAACAAGAGCTCGAACCGGCTGGTCTCGAACAGCGCCAGCCCACTGCGGCCGTGGGCGCCCGTCACGTGATGACCGGCACCCTCCAGGCGCGGCCGGATCGTCATCTGCACGGCCGGATCGTCATCCACGATCAGGATGTTGGCCAAATTCCAGTCCTCCGAGCCCGATGGGAGGTCCAATTCGGTTGAGAGATTCGATGCTTCAATGTGAAATTGTTGCGCGGATTCCGCCCGGCCCGCAAGCGCTTCGCGACCGGCCGCAAGTCCGCCGGGCTCGTTATTGCATTGCACCGGTACATATGCACGTCTGTGAGCATAGCAGAGACCCGTTTCCCACCACCCCGGCGTCTTGCGAGGGATGGATCGCCTGTGGGAAGAGCAGGGCGGATCCCCGGACGGACAAGGAAAAATGACCACCAGGAAGAAAACACCCGACCAGCTCCGCAGCGCGCGCTGGTTCGCGCCCGACGATCTCCGCTCGTTCGGCCACCGCTCGCGCACCATGCAGATGGGTTACGCGCCCGAGGAGTGGAAGGACCGCCCGATCATCGCGATCCTCAACACCTGGTCGGACGCCCAGCCCTGCCACATGCATTTCAAGTCGCGCGTCGACGACGTCAAGCGCGGCGTCCTCATGGCCGGCGGCCTGCCGCTGGAACTGCCGGCGCTGTCGCTGTCGGAATCGCTACTCAAGCCGACCACGATGCTCTATCGCAATCTGCTGGCGATGGATGCCGAGGAGCTGCTGCGCAGCCATCCCGTCGACGGCGTGGTGCTGATGGGCGGCTGCGACAAGACCACGCCGGCGCTGCTGCTCGGCGCCACTTCGATGAACATCCCAGCGATCTATCTGCCGGCAGGTCCCATGTTGCGCGGCAACTGGAAGGGCAAAACGCTGGGCTCGGGTTCCGACGGCTGGAAATATTGGGACGAGCGGCGCGCCGGAAAGATCTCCGACAAGGACTGGCTCGATATCGAAGCCGGCATCGCCCGCAGCTACGGCACCTGCATGACCATGGGCACGGCCTCGACCATGACCGCCATCGCGGAAGCGATCGGCATGACGCTGCCGGGCGCGTCCTCGATTCCGGCCGCGGACGCCAACCACATCCGCATGGCTTCGGAATGCGGCCGCCGCATCGTCGAGATGGTCTGGGAGGATCTGACGCCGAAGGCGATCCAGACGCGCAAGGCGTTCGAGAATGCGATCGTGGTTGCCATGGCGATGGGCTGTTCGACCAACGCGATCATCCATCTGATTGCCCAGGCCCGCCGCGCCGGCCAGGACATCGGGCTCGATGATTTCGAGATCGCGAGCCGCAAGGTGCCTGTCATCGCCAACGTCCGACCGAGCGGCGATGCTTATCTAATGGAGGACTTCTTCTATGCCGGCGGCCTGCCGGCGCTGATGGGCCAGATCAAGCCGCATCTGCATCTCGATTGCATCACCGTCACCGGAACGACTCTCGGGGAAAACATCGCGCACGCCGAAGTGCATAATGACGACGTGATCCGCTCAGTCGACAATCCCATCTACAAGGAGGGCGCGCTCGCCGTGCTCAAGGGCAACCTCGCGCCCGACGGCTGCGTCATCAAGCCGAGCGCCTGCGAGACGCGTTTCCTCAAGCACACCGGACCCGCGCTGGTGTTCGACGACTATCCGTCGATGAAGAAGGCGGTCGACGATCCCAATCTCGATGTCACCGCCGACCACATTCTGATCCTGCGCAATGCGGGGCCGCAGGGCGGGCCGGGCATGCCGGAATGGGGCATGCTGCCGATCCCGACCAATCTCGTGAAGCAGGGCGTGCGCGACATGGTGCGCATCTCGGACGCGCGCATGAGCGGGACCAGCTACGGCGCCTGCATCCTTCACGTCGCGCCAGAGTCTTACGTCGGCGGTCCGCTCGCCCTGGTGCAGAACGGCGACCGCATCACGCTCGACGTCGCCGCGCGCACCATCAATCTCGACGTATCGGAGGCCGAGCTCGCAAAGCGCCGTGCCGCCTGGAAGGCGCCCGAGCGCCGCTTCGAGCGCGGCTATGGCTGGATGTTCACGAAGCACATCAAGCAGGCCAATGACGGCTGCGACTTCGACTTCCTGGAGACCGATTTCGGCGCGCCGATAGGCGAGCCGTCCATCTACTGACGCTGTCGTTCCGGGGCGATGCGAAGCATCGAGCCCGGAACCCATTTCACCGCGGCATTTGCGGCCCGATGGATTCTAAGATGCGCAATTGCGCATCTTAGCTCGCGCTGCGCGCGCCCCCGGAATGACAAGAGAGGGTACACCATGACCAAACTCACCGAAGCTACCCGCAATAAGCTCAAGACCGTCTCAACCGCCACCGTCGCCACTGCATTGTTCAAGCGCGGCCTGCGCATCCAGATGATCCAGGATGTGCACCCGCTCGGCCCGGACCAGCCGACCATGGTCGGCGAGGCCTTCACGCTGCGCTACATGCCGGCGCGCGAGGACCTCAACACTATCGAGGTGTTTCGCGATCGCGGCCATCCGCAGCGCAAGGCAGTCGAGGATTGCCCGGCAGGCAGTGTGCTGGTGATGGACAGCCGGAAGGACGCGCGCGCGGCCTCCGCCGGCGCGATCTTGGTAACGCGGCTGATGAAGCGCGGCGTCGCCGGCGTCGTCACCGACGGCGGCTTTCGCGATTCCGCTGAGATCGCCAAGCTCGGCTTCCCCGCCTTCCACCACCGCCCGAGCGCGCCGACCAACCTGACGCTGCACCACGCCATCGAGATCAACGCCCCGATCGGTTGCGGCGACGCGCCGGTGTTTCCCGGCGACGTCATTCTCGGCGATGCCGACGGCGTCATCGTGATCCCCGCCCATCTCGCCGATGAGATCGCCAATGAAACCTTCGAGATGACTGCGTTCGAGGATTTCGTCACCGAGGAAGTGAACAAGGGCCGCGGCATCTTCGGCCTCTATCCCGCCACCGATCCGCAGACGCTGACCGATTTTGCGGCCTGGCGGAAGGCGAAGGGAAGATAGACCCGATGCGGACCCGTAGCCCGGATGGAGCGCCGCGATCCGGTAACGACTCATCTTCTCGGCGCCCGGCATCATTATCCCCAGCTGCCACTTCGCTTTGCTCAGTTCGAAAGCCAAGTAAATCGTGGCATACTCGCTTCCGGCGGGTGCGTCAGTGTGATCAGTACGCATCGTTGATCCTCCAGGGTGAGTTGGTGGTCACAAACTCAATTTACCCCTGACCACCTGCCACCCCATAGGATCTACAAGTTACGCCTCCGCCATCCCCGCTGCCCACAGCGCAAACGCATACACGACCGCGACTTCGTCGAGCCGGTTGAAGCGCCCCGACGCGCCGCCGTGGCCGGCGCCCATGTTGGTGCGGAGCAGGACCGGGCCGCCGCCGCGCATGGTGGCGCGCAGGCGCGCGATCCATTTCGCCGGCTCCCAATAGGTCACGCGCGGGTCGGTCAAGCCGCCCATCGCCAGGATCGCCGGATACTCTTTCGCCGCGACATTGTCGTAAGGCGAGTAGGACAGGATCGTCTCGAAATCCTTCTGGCTCTCGATCGGGTTACCCCACTCCGGCCATTCCGGCGGCGTCAACGGCAAGGTGTCGTCGAGCATGGTGTTGAGCACGTCGACGAACGGCACCTCGGCGACGATGCCGGCGAACAATTCGCCGGCACGGTTGACGACCGCGCCCATCAGCATGCCGCCGGCCGAGCCGCCATGGCCGACGATGCGCTTTGCGCTGGTGTAGTTCGCAGCGATCAGCGCGCGTGCGCTGGCGGCGAAATCGTCAAAGCTGTTGGTCTTCTTCTCGCGCTTGCCATCGAGATACCAGCCCCAGCCCTTGTCGGCACCGCCGCGGATATGGGCGATGGCGTAAACGAAGCCGCGATCGACCAGCGACAGACGGTTGGCATTGAAAGAGGCCGGCATCGCCATGCCGTAGGAGCCGTAGCCGTAGAGCAGCAGCGGCGCCGAGCCGTCGAGCTTGATCCCGCGCCGATACAGGATCGACACCGGCACCTCGGCGCCGTCCTGTGCCTTCGCCATGATGCGCGTGGTGACGTAGTCGGCGGCATTGTGGCCGGAGGGAATCTCCTGGCGCTTGCGCAAGGTGCGCGTGCGCTTGGCCATGTCGTAGTCATAGACTTCCGACGGCGTCGTCATCGACGAATAGGCGAAGCGTAAATTCGTCGTGTCGAATTCGTAGGAGCCCATCGTGTCGAGCGAATAGGCCGCTTCGTCGAAGGCGATCGCGTGCTCCTCGTTGTCAGCGAGGTCGCGGATCACGATTGCCGGCAGCGCATTGGCGCGCTCCAGCCGCACCAGGTGACCGGCATAGAGATCGAAATCGATGATGTAGATGCCGGGGCGGTACGGAATCAAATCGCGCCAGTTCTTGCGCTCGGGAGAGGCGAGCGGCGCCGTGACGATCTTGAAGTCGATGGCGTCGTCGGCATTGGTGAGGATGAAGAGTTCATCGCCGCGGTCGCCAAGCGAATATTGCACGCCGTCCTCGCGCGCTGCGACCAGCCGCGGCGGCGCCTCGGGATGTTCGAGATCGATCAGCCGCTGCTCCGACGTCTCGTGGTCGCCGCCGGCGATCACGCAGAAGCGGCCACTGGTGCTCTCGTGCAGATGGGTGAACCAGCCAGAATCCTGCTCCTCATAGACCATGGTGTCGTCGGCCTGCCTGGTGCCGAGCCGGTGCCGCCACACCTGCATCGGCCGGTGATTGTCGTCGAGCTTCACATAGAAGAAGCTTTTGCAATCCTTACTCCAGACCATGCCGCCGTCGGTCTCCTCGACGACATCGTCAACATCCTTGCCCGTCGCCCAATCGCGCACCCGGATCGAGAAATATTCCGAGCCCTTGGTGTCTGCGCTCCAGGCTTGCAGCTTGTGGTCGGGCGAGTGCCGGCTGCCGCCGAACTTGAAATATTTGTGGTCTTTTGCAAGCGCATCGCCGTCGAGCACGATATGGCCATCGCCGCCGTCGCGCGGCATGCGGCCGAACAATTCATGCTGCCCGCCCTCCCGGAATTTGCGAAAGTAGGCGAACTGGCCATCCGGCGACGGCACGCTGGAATCGTCCTCCTTGATACGCCCGCGCATCTCGCGGACCAGCGTCTTTTGCAGCGCTCCGGTGTGGCCGAGCAGGCTCTCTGTGTAGACGTTCTCTTCGTCAAGGTATTTGCGGATGTCGGGATCGAGCACGCCGGGATCGCGCAGCACCTCCTGCCATTTGTCGTCCTTCAGCCAGGCATAGTCGTCGCTCACGGTGATGCCGTGCCGCGTGAAGGAATGCGGCCGGCGCGGGGCGATTGGGGGCTGGGAAGGCGTTTTGGCTTGTGTCACTCGGTCCTCGTTGCGTCTCGCCGGGCCCCAGCTCCTCATGCGCGGGCTTGACCAGCGCATCCATCAAAGACGATTCCGTAAGCGATGGATTGCCGGGTCAAGCCCGGCGATGACGGCCGTAGGAGGCGGCAGGTCGCGCATAATATGGCGACGAGCGCGCGAATTGCCAGCGCGGCTGTGCCGAGGACTGCGCCAAGTCGCCGGGTTGTTGATGGGTCTCTTGTATGCTTTAGGGGCATGTCCCCGCCGCCGGTCCAGCCTGATGCTGTTCAATTCCTATCCGTTCATCTTGCTGTTCCTGCCGGCCGTGCTGGTCGGGTACTTCTGGCTCGGGCGACGCAGCAATCTGACCCAGGTAATCTGGCTGACGGCCGCCTCGCTCGCCTTTTACGCCATCGGTAATTGGCAATTCGCAGGCTTGTTGCTGGCCTCGATCGCCTTCAACTATGGCGTCGGCTATCTCCTGATCGCGGCGGAAGTCATCCCCTCGCAGCGCCGGGTGGCACTTGCCCTGGGCGTTGCCGGCGATCTGCTCGTGCTCGGCATCTTCAAATATGCCGGCTTCGCCGCCGACAATCTCAATGCGCTGCTCGGCACTCATGTCGCGGTCCACATCCTGCTGCCGGTCGGCATTTCCTTCTACACATTCACCCAGATCGCGTTCCTGGTCGATGCTTATCGCGGCCAGGTCGCGGCCTATGCGCTGCCGCACTACGCGCTGTTCGTGACCTACTTCCCGCATCTGATTGCCGGACCGATCCTCCATCACAAGGACATGATCCCGCAATTCGAGCGGGAAAAGCCGGAGCATCCCGACCCGCATCTGATCCTGTGCGGCATGATCATCTTCGCGATCGGCCTGTTCAAGAAGACCTGCCTCGCCGACGGCATCCAGCCCCTGGTCGCGCTCGCCTTCGACGCGCGTTCGCCGAGCTTCGACCAGGCATGGCTCGGCGCTCTCGCCTACACGTTTCAACTCTATTTCGATTTCTCCGGCTATTCCGACATGGCGATCGGCATATCGCTGATGTTCGGTATCTTCCTGCCCATCAACTTCAACTCGCCCTACAAGGCCACCAGCATCGTCGAGTTCTGGCGCCGCTGGCACATGACGCTGTCGCAATTTTTGCGCGACTATCTCTACGTCCCGCTCGGCGGCAACCGCCGCGGCCGCGCGCTGCGCTATATCAATTTGATGCTCACGATGCTGCTCGGCGGGCTCTGGCACGGCGCGGCCTGGACCTTCGTCGTGTGGGGCGCGCTGCACGGCGCCTATCTCTGCATCAATCACGCCTTCAATGCGCTGTTGCCCAACATCCCGTCGCCCCTTGCGCGCCCAGCCTGCGTCGCGGGGGCCGTGCTGACTTTCGTCGCCGTCGTCGTCGCCTGGGTGTTCTTCCGCGCCGAACGGGTCGATTGGGCGATGCGAGTTATCGGCGCCATGGCGGAGCCTTCGAACATTGCCTTCGGCCGCGAGGAGATCGTGGCCCTCGTCATGGTATCGATCTATGCTGCGCTGGTGTGGCTGGCGCCGAATACGCAAGAGATCATGGGCTACGATCACCGCAATCGCAGCGTCGGCGACGACTTGCGGGCAGGACGGATGCGGCCGCTGTTTCTTTATGGCGCGTCACTAGTGCTCGCGTTCGGAATTCTCGGCATCCAGAGCCACAGCGAATTCATCTATTTCCGGTTCTGATGCGGGGCACCTTCACCAATTTGAACCGTCTTCTCCTCGCCAGCGCGGTGTGCGTGCTGGGCGCGGCTGCGCTCACCTTCGTCGTCGACCCGCTGCAGCTGCTGCGTCCATCGCGCCTCGTCGCGGCCTTCTATTCCGACGACACGCGCGTTCAGAATGCCGGGCTGATTCGCAGCCAGTCGTTCGACACGGCGTTCATCGGTTCATCGCTCGCGATCCATTTCCGCCAGAGCGACATCGACCGCGCGCTTGGCGTTCATTCGCTCAAGCTGGCGATGACTGGGTCCAATTCACGCCAGCAGGGATTTGTGCTGGAGCATGCGATCGGCCGCGGCGCTCGGCGCGTGATCTGGGAAATGGACGACTGGATCTTCGTTGATGCGCCCGACATCGACGCCGATCCCTATCTGTCGGCCGATCTCTATCGCGGGACGACAAAGGGGATCGCGAGCTATCTGTTCAGCGCCGCGATGGCAAAGGAATCCTTGTTCGCGGTGGTGCGATCGATTCCGCCGCTGCGGCAGCCGCTGACCGCGGCGGCGCCGTTTCTCCCGGTCAAGTTTGCACTGTCCGATGTCGACGACATCTACGCGCTGCCGCGGGACTTCGACCTTGCGCGCGCCTACAACGCACGGCGATCATTTGCCGCCTTCGCCTATATCACCGATCCCGTGCGCAGCCGCTTTCTCGGCGAAGGCTATGGTTATGACGCCATGGTGCGGCATTTCGAGCGCGACGCGGTCGGGCTGATCGCGCGCCGTCCGGACGTGACCTTCGACATCTACTTCCCGCCCTATTCGATCCTGCAATTCGTCGCCATGCGCGAAGCCTCACCGGCGACACTGAAGATCGTCTACGATCTCACGGCCCTGATTGCGCAGCGCCTGACGCAGCTTCCCAATGTGCGCCTCCACGATTTCCGCGCGATCAGGGAGGTGACCCACGACCTCGGCAATTACGGCGACGTCATACACCATTCGCCGGCGGTCGATGCGAAGGTGTTGGCGTGGCTGGCGAGCGGGCAATACCGGGTCGATCCAAAGACGGCGCTCACGTCACTCGATGCGCTGAAAGAGCATGTCGAGGCGTATCGGATAAATCAGCCGTAGCGATGTCGTCCCGGACAAGCGCGCCCTCAAGCGCGCGCCGATCCGGGACCCATAACCACAGGAAGTAGTTATGACGCGAGCTGATAACTCCGAGTCTTCGCCAAACGACATCCTGTGGTTATGGGTCCCGGATCGGCGCTCCGTCTGACAACGCTACGCGTTGCCAGATTGCGCTTGTCCGGGACGACAGCGGAGTGCTGAGTTACACTGCCACCTCTTCGCCGAGATACGACACCGCGGCCTCGAGGCCGCCCTTGCCGTGCGGGATCTTCAGCGCATTCAACCCGATCTCGATGACGCCGAGCGTGCCGAGCAGCATTGGCGCATTCACATGGCCCATATGGGCGATGCGAAAAGCCTGGCCGGAGAGATCGCCGATGCCGGTGCCGAGCACCACACCGCACTTCTCCTTGCAATAACGTTGCAGAAGCGCCGGATCATGGCCGTTGCTCATGGTCACCGTGGTGACGGTGTTGGAGCGCTCGCTGGCTTCGGCGACATTGAAGCCGAGCACCTGGCCTTTCGACCACATGGCAACAGCGCGGCGCGCTGCTTCGCTGAGCAGGCTGTGGCGGCGGAAGGCGTTCTCCAGCCCTTCCTCGTGCAACAGGTCGATCGCCTGGCGCAGCGCGAACAGCAGATGCACCGGCGCGGTGCCGGCATATTTGCGATAGTGCTCGCCGCCCTCGCGCTCGCTCCAGCTCCAATAGGGCGTGCTCATGTTGGCCGTCTTGTGTACTTCCAGCGCGCGCGCATTGGCGGCGACGAAACCGAGGCCGGGCGGCGTCATCAGGCCCTTCTGCGAGCCGGACATCGCGACGTCGATGCCCCATTTGTCCATCTCGAACGGCATGCAGCCGAGCGAGGCAACGGTGTCGACCATGTACAGCGCCGGATGTCCGCTCGCCTGGATCGCCTTGCCGATCGCCTCGATGTCGTTCTGCACGCCCGATGCGGTGTCGACCTGGACGACGACGACGGCCTTGATCGTGTGCTCCTTGTCGCGGCGCAAGCGCTCTTCGACCTCGTGCGGCCGCACCGCGCGGCGCCAGTCGCCCTTGAGCACCTCGACCTCGGCGCCCATCAGCGCCGCCGCATGGCCCCAGCCGATCGCGAACCGCCCGCTCTCCAGCACCAGCACCTTGTCGCCGCGCGACAGCACGTTGCTCAGCGCCGCTTCCCAGGCGCCGTGGCCGTTGGCGATGTAGATGTAGGACTTGCCCTTGGTCGCAAACAGATTCGAAATGTCGCGAAGCAGGCTCTCGGTCAGATCGGTCATCTGCTTGGAGTAGATGTCGATCGCCGGACGATGCATCGCCTGCAGCACCTCGTCGGGCATGGTGGTGGGCCCGGGGATGGCCAGAAATTCCCGGCCCGCGCGAACGGTCATTGCTGTTGGTCCTTGTGTCGTGAAGACGGTCTGGAGGATTGATGACTTATGTTTCTACGCGTTGGAGGCGCCCAAGAAAAGCACGCAAAACGCAGGTCTGAGGTGGGTTATCGCTTCGTCTCGCGGCAGCCGGCGGCCTCCGCCTCATCGACCGAGCAGAACCAGCGGGTGCCCTTGCTGATCTTCATCTTGATCTGGGTGTACCAGCGGCTGTTCGGGGTGTGGTAGATGCATTCGCCGGCGCTGTTGACGTTGCCCTTGATGGTGCAGTCGGGCGAGGGCGCGACCGGCCCCGAGGCCGAGGCGAGCAGCACCGAATGCGCGCCATCAGGCGGCTTGGTGGCGCCCAGGATGGTGGTCTTCTTGTTGCGCACGCGCCAGTCCCATGGCGCGATGAAGGCGCCCTGCCACATCCCAGCCTTTGCCTCGCGCGCGGCAGCCTCGTCGGCATCGTAGTCGTGGGACATGCGGGCGTAGGCGAGCGCCCAGCCGCTCCGCACCAGCCATTTCTGGATATCCTCGCCGCCGACCTCGCAGCGGGCCACGGTGCGGCCGCGCCGGTCGATCGCGCGGGCATGACAGACCCAGTTCTTGCCCTCGGTGTACTTGGCGAGCTCGTCGCGCGCAGCCGCGCCGCAGGTCCAGCGCTCGCCCTTGGTGTTGAGGCAGAGCTGATCGGACGACGGCGCATCGATGCCGCCGAGCCGGATCCGATTGTTGCCGATCAGGACAGAATCGCCGTCGCGGACCTTTGCGGTCCCGGTGATGTCGGCGGCCTGCGCCAGCGACGGCAAGCCGGGCAAAGATAAGGCGAGCAGTGACAGCGCAATCAGGAATTTTCGCAACATGCCGGTCCGCGTGTGAAGAAAATCTCGATAAGCCCCGCAATTGTGGTCGGCTTTGGGCCGCCCGGCCAGCGCCTGCCTCACAGACAGGCTTTCAACTTCCCGTCATTGCGTCACGGACGTACTTACCCTCCCCTGGAGGGGAGGGTCGATCGCGCGCAGCGCGAGCGGGGTGGGGTGACGGTCCCTCCGCGACGAACAGTGCCCGAGTGGAGAGATCACCCCACCCCGTCACGCAATCTCGCTTTGCTCGATCGCGAGCCGACCCACGAGCAAGCTACGCTCGTCTCGGACCCCTCCAGGGGAGGGTAAGAGGCAGCTACCCCCGCCCCATCATCGCCCGCCGCGCCACTGCCAGTCCCATCAGCACGAACGCCGATGTCACCTCCGGCCCGCCCACCAAAATTCGCGTCGGCGTCTTCATCTTGTTCCACTCATAGGCGCGGAACGGGCCGCGTCGGCCGCCCTCGCCGAGGCTAGCGACGATCACGTTCAGCGCCGGCGCAAAGGCACGCGGGTCGGCGCCGAGATGACCGAGTGCGATCAGAGCCAGCGCCGCGTCAAACACGTTCATCTCGGCGGCCATCAGCTCGCCCTGAACGTAGGAAAGCACGCGGTGACGGATGAAATCGAAGGCGCCGTCGGGGTCGATCGCGGCCTGCGCTGCGAGCGGCAGCGCCAGGAACGCGGCATAGCAGCGGCCGAAATAGGCGCTGTAGAGTTCCGGCAGATAGTAGATGTGCGAGCGCGGATTGGCGAAGGCGCCGCTTGCGGCCAGCCGCTTCTGAAAGCCGATGATGCGATGCACGGTCGCAAGCCGCGCCGGCGTCTCCAAGACCTTCCAGCGCGAGAGGTTGCGAAAGCTCACCTCGAGAATGTCGAGATTGAGCGTCGGATCGAGATCGTTGCCATAGGGCCGCTCGCCCCCGAGATTGTCGATCCAGGTGGCAACGCCGCCTTCGTAGTCGATATTGTCGTTGAGCGGCACGGTCACGCGCGGCTCGTTCACGCCCGCGCGCACCTGATAACCGGCATAGAAATCCAAGAGCGGCTGGTCGAGAATCGGATCGGTGCAGCCGGCCTGGGTCGCCGCGGAGATCGAGCAGGCCGTGGTGTCGCAATCCGGCACGTAGACGCCGAAGCCGAGCTCCTGCTTGATCTGGGCGAAAAAGCGGTAAAATCGCGGATGCGGCGCCGGCGCCAGCGCGGTGATGACGTCAAAGCGCGCGCCGTCGCTGCCCTGAACCTCTTCGCGGCTGATGTTGACGCAGAAATCGACCATGGCGGCAATGGCGCGCTTCGCCGCGATCGCGTCGGTGGGCGAGGCGAGCCCGGTCTCGACATAGCCGAGCAGCGCTTCGATGAAGAATGCGTCGTAATAGGCCGAGCGGTGGCGGATCTGCACCGGCTCCCACATCGGTTCGGCAATGCCCTTCCAGGGCGGATTGACGACGGCGCGCGCGGGCGAGCGCGCGATGAAGACGCGGGCGAGGTTGAACAGCAGCGACGAATTCTTGTAGCCGCGCGCGTTCAAGCCGGTCAGCGCCATGATCAGCTCGCGCCCGCGGAAGTCGGGATCGCCGATCAGGTTGAAGGCGGCATAGGTCGGCAGGAAGTCGTTGCGGCGATAGGAACCCAGCAGGTGCTGTGCGCAGTCGTGGATCACGCTGTCGATCTGCGCCTGTGCCGGCATGGCGCCGACAAAGGGCGCTGGCGGCGGCTTGGGATGACCGAGCGCGATGGTGTCGACGAGGTCGGCGACGGGCTGGCCGGCGATTGCCCAGTCGGGCTCGGCATCGTCGCGGACGCGGACCAGCGCCTCGCGCAGCCGCCTCAGCTTGGCCTCGTCACGCAGTTCGGGCAGTCCGGCACGGCGCAGCAGCACCCGCAGGGCGGGATTGCCGAGCGCGGTCTTGTAGAATTTGGCCAGATGCGGATCGCCGCTGGCTCGGCCCGACAATACGGGATCGCAGACGTCGTAAAGCGAGGGGCCGTCCTTGCGCGCCGTCAGCGCCCGGCAGGCGGCGCTGGCAAAATAATGAAAGCTCATGAAATACCTGGTCGCGGGGCCTTGGCCGAGGGCCGGCCGGCATGCTCCCAGCTGCACGCCGCCCCCGCAAGTCTTTGAAAAAACTACCCGGATTCGCAGGAAATTCAAATGTGACGAGGGTCACGGAAAATCCGGCACGAGGACTGCATGATGAGGGCGATGACAAGGGGGTGGCGATGAAAAAATATGCAGATTGCGGGCGTTGGATTGGCTAATGGGTTCAGCTACTTAGTTCAAATTTTGGGCAATCTCTTGCCGGGGGACCTATATCCGGTTAAGGGTTTGTTTGGTGCGGCGCCGCAAATTGCGCGCAATTCGGGGGCACATCCCCGGCCAATCCCTCAAACCAAAAGCCGCCATCGCGCTACTCAAGCAGTGTGCGCGCGCTTGGCTGGTCTTTGGCACTGACAGGAACGAACCGAGATGAATGTAAGGCAGCTCGATCTCTCACGACGCACGATTGCGGTCGCCGCGGCCCTCATCGGCACGGTGTCGCTGGCGATCGGCGCCCATGCTGCGCTCAACATGCGTGCAATCGATGCCGCCAGGGCCGTCACCACCGACCAGATCACGGGCTCGATCGGCCATGCCTCGCGTCTGGCGCTGGTCATCGGCAATGGCCACTATCCCGACGCCAGCGCGCCGCTGACGCAGTCGATCAACGATGCCCGCGCGCTGTCCTCGGCGCTGCGCAAGAACGGTTTTGACGTCGACATGGTGGAAGACGCCAGCAAGGACGACATGGTTCGCGCCGTCAACCGCCTGAAGTCCCGGATCAAGCACGATACCGTGGTCATGCTGTTCTTCGGCGGCTATGGCGTGCAGGCCGGCCGCGAGAGCTACATGCTGCCGGTCGATGCCGTGATCTGGAAAGAGAGCGACGTCCGCCGCCACGGCGTCTCCATCGACGGCGTGCTCGAGATGATGAAGGAGCAGGGCGCCAAGGCCAAGCTCGTCGTCGTCGATGCCTCCCGCCGCAATCCCTATGAGCGCCGCTTCCGTTCCTACAGCCACGGCCTGGCGCCGATCGGCACGCCCGACAATGCGCTGATCCTCTCCTCGGCGTCGCCCGGCAAGGTCGCCGACGACGGCAAGGGCGAGCACAGCACGCTGGTCAGCGAGCTTCTCAACAACCTCGATGCCCAGGCCAGCGCCGAAAGCGTCTTCAACAAGACCCGCGTCGCCATCTCCCGCGCCTCCGAAGGCGACCAGGTCCCGACCGTGTCCTCGTCGCTGCTCGAAGACGTCCGCCTCAGTGAGGCCGGCGGCTAGTTCTTGCTTGGTAGGGTGGGTTAGCGAAGCGTAACCCACCACTTCTCTCTACGCACAAAGAAAAGAGATGGGTTACGCCAGCGGATTGCGCTTCGCGCAGCCGCAGAGCCAACCCCACCCTACGAACGATGTGCCTGGCGCACATCTGCCCCCACATCATCATTGCGAGCGCAGCGAAGCAATCCAGAGTCCCTCCGCGGAAAGATTCTGGATTGCTTCGCTGCGCTCGCAATGACGATCGGAGTTGACTACTTCACCGCTTCCGCGCTCGCCATCACCGGGCGCACCGGATCGCCTTCGCGCAGCAGCGCGCCGGCGCGGGCGACGACGATGTCGCCTTCGTTGAGGCCGTCACGGACCTCGATATTGCCGCCCGACATCAGTCCGACCTCGACGCGCTTGGTCTCGACGCGATTGCGGCGGATCACCTGCACCACGGTGCCGGCGGACGAATATTGCACGGAGGTCAGCGGCACCGCGACGTTGCAGCTCTGCCCGGTCTTGATCAGCGCGCGTCCGCTTGCGTTCAGCAGCAGCCGCTTCTGCGACGAGATGCCGATATAGACCAGGCCCTGCTGAATGTTCGGCTCGACCGTCGGCCCGATGCGGCGCACCTTGCCGTCCATATCGCCCGCGCCGGCGATGCGCACGGTCGCCGGCTGATTGACCGCAAGCCTCCTGATGTCGCTGGTCGCCACCAGGCCGACGAGATCATATTCGCTGCGCGCCACGATCGTGAACAGCGCCTCGCCCTTGGCCGAGGCGAGTCCGCCGATCTGCGCCGTCGACGTGGCGATGATGCCGGCCACCGGCGCTGCGACCTGGAGCGTGCCGCCTTCGGGCAGCGCCAGCCGTGCCAGCAACTGGCCGGCCGTGGTGGTGTCGCCGGCTTCCGCCAGCACCTCCGTCACCTTGAGCCCCGGCCGCTCCGGCCGCACCGAGGTCTCCTCGCGTGCGACGATCGTGCCGGTGGCTTCGACGATGTCCGAGAAACAGGATTTTGCCGCCTTCAGCACCGTGACCGCCGGCCCCTTGGGCGCATCCTTGGGCTCATCGGCGGCAGGCGCGGGCTGGGCGGACAGCATCAGCAGTCCGGCGAGTGCAACGAGTTTTTGGAAAAAGCAACGCGCAGGCAATGGACGCATGGGTCATTCCGGTTGGCCGCAAGGCCTTCATCGATAGCAGAAGCGGTCGCGGCCGGCCATGGGCGGGCAAGGGCCAAAGATGCCGCAGCGGACGGCGCGATGCCGCCCGTTGAATTAGTCGCGGAAATGAAGATGAGGTTCGCCGCTCTTACCCTCCCCCTCCAGGGTAGGGCAATCGCATATGGGTGCACGATGCGGCGACATCGGCAGCGGGCTCCCTCTCCCGCTTGCGGGGGAGGGTTGGGGT
>NZ_JADPKQ010000436.1:0-515 GCF_023074015.1 Bradyrhizobium sp. 142 | reverse complement strand
CTCACCGATGCCGGCTTCACTGCGGCGGTCCGGACGGGTTCAGGTCAGGTCTCGCAAATCCGATCGTTTGACCCGACTGCGAGGTAAACCGTCTTCTTCCCCAGATTGGTCGGCGGGTAGCCGCGACGGTCATGTTCGGCTTTCGACCCCACGGGGCGGCCGCTCCCGAATGAAAGCGGCGAGAGCGCTCTTCATCCGGCACGGCGCCGAGGGCACGCCGGAGGGCCGGTCGCTGCGGGTCTTGCGGCAATGGCTGTCGCCGGCGCAGCGTGAGCAGTTCGCCAGGAAAGGCTGCTTCGAGGTGGTCGGGAGCGACAGCGGAATTCGATACAGGATCCACGCCGGGACCTCAGTTAACGTGTGCGAGATCGACGAGAGAGGTCGCCTATAGGTGGGGTTTTGTTTCATGCCGATTGGCGCTCTGCCGATCGGAGACGTCATGCTCGCCCAGAAGATCGCCTTGGAGACATCCGAGAGCGAGGTGCGCAGTGTGGCCCGGAGGTTCGCGCCCAACT
>NZ_JADPKQ010000234.1:0-20422 GCF_023074015.1 Bradyrhizobium sp. 142 | reverse complement strand
CGCCGCCGACTTCCTGCTCAATTTGATCGCCTATAACCTGATCCGCATTCCCAAACTGCTTGCCGCTTAGCCTCCCTGCCCCAGGGGGTACCCAACACCAGGCTAGAAAATTACATCCAACTCCAAAGCGCCGTCCCAACAACGACCGGCCAGAATACAAAAACCCTCCAGTTCAGGGGTTTTTCAGCAAACTGTTAGCGCCGAAAGTTAATGACCGCGGCTCCGCGGATTTCGGGCCCCGCCGCGATGACCGGCCGCGTGGGACCCGTGCAGAGGGAATGCAGTTTAACGGCGGCCCAGCGCACCAAGAAGCCGACCGCTCAGCCTCTTTCCGCATCAGCCGCGCGTCTTCTGAGACGACGGCTTAAATTCCACGACCTGGTGCTGGTCGCTGGAATCCGAGGGCCCTCTTTGTTTTACGATTACCTCAAGCTCAAGAGCTTCAATGGCGAGTTCATCCGCCAACCGTTGAAAGAGTGCGCGCTTTTCAGCGTCCGTCGCCAGCTGACTCATAGCGGCAAAGTCTCTGGCGTCCGCGCGGAGCTTCTCCAATCGTTGCCTGAGGTCCTTCATGTCGTCCCGGCTCAGGTTCGAAACTCATCCTCGGCGGAAACAATAACCTTGCTTGCCGGGATGGCGCATGAGTCAGCTACAAAAATAGGATATTGGCTCTTTCTTAACTGCTGGTTAGCCGCTTATTCGCCGTGCGGCGTCTAGCCATGGTCGCCCGCCGGACCAAATTCAAGACCTCGGACACAGCTTTCGGATGGAGCGCGGCTCTGCACCTTCACGCTCTGTGGGCGCATGCTGCCTAAGTTTCGACAGACGGCATGACGCGGCCTTGAGTCCGCTCCCTTCAAACTGAAGGACGGCTCGCTCGCTGCTGCCATGGCACTCCTCGGTGCGCCGCCTGGCGGCAAACTTCGGGCCAGGGTGGGATTGCAGCGTTGATTAGGTCATCTGCCGCTTCTTATCAAATGCTAGGGCAACGAGATCATCATCCGGCTTTCGGCCGCCGCAAGTCGCGGCTCGAGCCATCGCGGCACCTGCCACGCCCCACCAGATCACGGTCACAAGTCTGCTCGCCGCTGCGCTCGAAGACTAGAAACCTTCCTTTATCGTGCCGGGAACGCGTTTGGGCGAAACGGTCGTTCGTCGCTCGACCTGCGCTTGGCGTCCAGCACTTTATCGCCAGCTCGCGCGGCGCGTGGCCCGCTCACCTGGTCCTAAAGACTGGTGCCCCTCCCAAACGTTCCGATCGGCTGACCAGCTGTTGCGTGACCCACAGTTGCGTGACCCACACCGGTGTTTCCTTTGGCCTGTACTGCGGGGGCAGATGTGGTCCGGACGGGTGATGGGCCAATAGTCCTTTGGTCCTCGTTGCTTGTACCCGTCCCAATGGCGCCAATCGGCGGGCCATTTTGCGCGTGACCTACCCGGCATTCTTACGGTCTGTGCGGCGGTTCGCGACTTCGTCGGCGTGGCGGGTTCAATGTTCGCATTGTTCATTTGATTGTTGGTACTCGGATTTACGCCGGTGGCGGAGTCTTTCGTCCCCATTCCTGGGGGCGCTGCGGGACCAGCGCTAGCGCTACCCGCATTCGTCCCCATTCCGGCAGGCGCCGACGGACCAGCGATGGCGCTGCTCGCGCTCGTCAGAGATGAGCTTGCGATGATGGCGGCGAGTCCCAAGTTTAGCCATGATGCCGGAGCGCGGTTCATCTGCGCCATGGCTGATTCTACCGCATAGTGCTGGACCGCACGCGCGCCCCTTAATTGGTCGCAGCGCACCCAAAACGCGCAAACCCGCACGAGTTACCATTGCCGATTTCAGGCGCGCCAACCGCATATTGTCAGCAAGCCTTACGGAAGGGGCGGCTCTAATGCAACACTCGGGTTGCTTCTGCTAGCCGGACCTTCTCTCTCAGCTCCTCAAGATCCTCGATCGCGTCGAGTAGTTGCACCAGATCGCGAGCGACATGTGCCAAGTTGAGCTTTCGGCGTTTGAAAACTCGAATTTTTTGTCCCATTGCTACATGTCTCCTCGCAACGATGATCACTGGTGCGACCAATTGGCAAGGAGCGTGCCATCTGAGCGTCAGCCGAAGAGCTCCGGTGATGAGAACGCCAGTCTCCCGCCCCGCTCTAACAGGGAAGGAGAGCGCCATGAGGCGGCGGTCGCATTCCCCACATTCGAGGACGATTGTCTCCCTCCCGGTTGCGAGTGAACTGTGGGCAGCAAGACACGAGACGGCGACAGATGCGGAGCAAGCAACAGCGCCAGTCGTCAAGAGCTCTCATGGTGGACTGATCGGACCATTGATCGGTGTGAGACCTCGTTGGGCGGAGTTCGCTTGCCGCAGCATCTGGCAGCATCAGGGCTTTTCTCCGGATAGTGGAGGTGCCACGACCTCGAACGCCACCGGCATTGCGCGACCTCGCCCCGCAATCTGCGATCGAGTGGCTGCTGGCGATTGACGTTGCAGAATATCCTGGGAGATCCAGCGCTACCCGGATCTTGCGCGACAAGCTTGTCGGGGCGCCAACAGGCAAGCGGAACGGTTCAGAACGCGTTGAGCTGGCAGCTTGATCCAATACGACCTGCGAAATCGAGGAGCGCCTCGCGTCCTATGCTTCGACCAGCACACGATCGACGTGGAGGTGTCTGCGCTAGGCCGAGGTATCTTCGTTTCTTTTGAGGGCCTGTTGAACGCCGCTCAGGCTAGGAGATGCTGCTTCTGAAGGGGATCAAAAGCCACCGAAACCTTTTGGTGCGCAAGGCAAGTCTCCATGGCCAGGCGATCAGACGTGTTGAAAACAGTTAATCCCTAGTCCTGCACGGCTTGATCGGTCTGCAACTGCAGCGGCGCGTGTGGCCGCCCCCTGTCTTGCGGCCGCGGAACGGTTGGCACAGGTTTGCGGATCGTGGCGGCAGTTGGCCTGGGCGGCGGCGCTGGCGTCTTGGGGCGAAGGATTTGCTCGGCGTTAGCGGTGATGCCGGCTATTCGTTCTTGGACCATCCTAAGCTGCTCGGCGGCATCCGCTCTGTCTCGCACCATTTGTGCCTGGACCGCCGTAAGCTGCTCGGAGAGCTGTCCAAGGTCGCGAACGATCTGATCTTGGCTGGCCTTGAGCTGCTCGATCGCTTGCTGCGCGTTGGTAAGATCGCCCGACATTCCCTGGAGCATCGGCGCCAGCTCCGGCGAGCTGGGAGCGGCTGCTTGGGTCGCATCGTGCGGTGTAGTCTGAGTCAATGGCGCCGGTTGCTGAAGTGCCACATTGGTTGCAGTCGTCTGAGTACTAGGCAGAGCCGAGGAGATCTCGGGTCTTTCTTGCGGCAACCACGAAGGTGAAACGGCATGCGCGGACCAACGATACATGATTGCTCTGGCCGCATCGCCATAAGAGGACTGCGCAGCGAGAGCAGCCACACAGATGCCGCTTGCCAACAGCAGACCGATCAGGCCGCGCACTGCCGGCCTTCCCCCCGATGAGCGCGCTCCCCGGTCAGGTGGTCGAAGCCATTTCGTGGGGTTCTTCGGATGAGAAGGAGGCAGCGTGCCATCCTGATCCAGCTTGGAAAGCCGTTCATTGACACGCGCGAGTTGTTCATCTGCACGTGCGATCTGGTCATAGGCGTGGACGAGCCGTTCATCCGCGCGCGCAACAAGCTCGACGTCTTCTGGTGAGAGCGCCGGACTACGAATCTGTGAACCCGGATATATCGGTTTAATCGGCGAATGCATTGGCGTTCCCCATCGCACCCAATGTCACCGGAACCGAGGGCGAGCATTAAATCGGGCAAGTCCACAGTCCTCAACGCGGGTTTGACCAAAGCAAGGCCACAAGATGAAGGCCAGAGGGCGGATTTTCGGCGACAGCTTGGCGGACAAGCTCTAATCCGTGCGAGGGATCTTCGGGAAAGACAGGATGGCGGCCCGGAAATCCGACGGATTGTCCGACCTGGTCCTCACTGCTCAAGGGCTAGTTCAAAGCGGTCGTAGTCCCACCGACTGCACGCATCCCTCCCAAGCCCGCCACCAAGGTCATCTCGACCACTCTAGACGACCTCACTTCGATGGTTCTAACCCTGGCGCCGTGCGCCATAAGCTCCGCCCCGCGCATCGGACAGACGCATGCCAGCGGATTCATCTTCGTTGCGGCGAGTTCTTTTTCCTTGTCGCGACCGTAAGCCGTTTTGAGGCCCCGGCTTCGGCCCTTCTGACCTGCTCTCGCAGCTCGACGAGCTGACGGTACTCGGCTTCCAGCGGGTCGCGATAGGAGAACTGCGCGGCTGGTGCACGATAGTTCGAACTTCCATACGACGAATATCGAATCATGGAAATCGATGCCTGTTTTCAGGCAACCCCACTAACTGGTGGTTCGGGAAAATACCCGCTCAACGCGACGATATTCCCTCTCGGCAACTTGGCAACGAATGTCACTCGTTAAGCTTGATGCTCGCGAGAAGCGTTAAACCTGGAACTGTCGACCAGGAATGGATCTGCACGCAAGGGCCGGCAAGCTAAATGAACGCACCAGATCGAAAAAGGCTTTGAATGCTGACGGCCCCCGACCACGAACATAATACCGCAAATATTCGTTGCGAGTTGCAGCCACTTTCTTAGAGTTGTGGAGAATAGTGAAAAATAGAAGAATTGAGAGCGCAGAGCGCATTTAATCCGGCGCAGTGAGTCGGAGTCCCTGAAGTGCCGGACATTTGGTTTCCACTTCTCGCGACCGCCATCGTCGGCACACTCCTTTTCCTTGCGTTCCGACGATAGCCCGCCCGTGTGGCAATGAATCCTCAGCCGCTGCTCAAATCGCGGTTCCCTGCGTGATGCCTTTGACTGTGCATAAACAGGAAGGTTCACTTCCAAGACAGGAGGTGGACGTGAGTACCTGGTTTCTCATTTTTTCAATTGTTTTGAGCGTGGGAATTTTAATCGCACACGCGATCGACGCGATGCGCTCCTGAATCCTCGCTCGTCACTTGTCGTTTAATTAGATTTCGTAAAGAAGGATAAAATCGTGCACTGTCTAATCGTAAGCGCTGCTCCGCGCGAAATAGACAGGCTGAGAGCTGAGGCTTCCCGCATTGCTCGTCTATGCGAGGCAGACTGGTGGGTCGAGAAGCAAGACAAAGGAACGCATTTTTGTTTTGGCACTAACGAGGCTAAGGCTGCCTTCGCGGAGCTGTGCAAGTCGCAAAGCGTTCATTCAGAAGCCTAGCGACCGAATTTGCTCTCTCAGAGAGAAGCCGGCGCGCCGCCAGCCAGACAGCGAGACCGAGATCCGAGCGCGGGCTTGCGCCTTGGCTCACGATCTATGGCCGCGCAGCCTGACTCTCGACAGATGGCATGACCTGGGCGTCCCGCGAGGCTTCCTTCAAACTGCGTCAGCTCGCAGCGGGCACGGCTTCCTCGGTGCGCCGACTAGCGCCGCAAACCCCAAGTACGCTATGATATTTCTTCGGCCGGACGGGATGCAGCTGCCTCCGTTGATCAGGTCAACTGCCGCTTCTGATCAAAAGCTGAGACAATGAGGAAATCATCCAGCTTGCGGCCGCCTCGAAGTTGCGGCTCGAGCCATCGCGGCACCCTGCCACGCCCCGACCAGGTCTCTGTCGGGTTCTTCGGATTCCGATACTTTGGACGAACGGGCGGGTATTGGCGGCGCTTACGCTCAAACCGGGTGACTTCGTGGGCCATTCCGATCCTGCGCAGCCTCTCGTCCAATCTGGCTTTTTCCGCCAACATTGTGTCGCCAAGTTTGGCGGTCACCTCGTCGTGAAGTTTCCAAAGCTCGTCAAGCGAGAGCAACTTCAAATGATCGATGTTCATAGCTCCATCCCCGGTTCTAAGAGCATTAATCAATCAAGCCCAAGCAGCGGACAAGACACGGCTTAAAAAACGGTCCCACAATCCACATTTAATTGCAGCAACCAGCGGTGATAAAGGCAAGAGAGCGGTAATACCGTGGCGAGCGCGAAAACCGCGGAGGCATTTAATTCGCGCACCCGGTTTGCGATCCTGAATTCTGCACTGTCGCCTTTTGGCAACCCGGGCACCGCGCTCCCCTACAATTTGCAGGCACAGTTGTCGCGGCACGCCGACCCGAATTCCCTGCGAGCAGGGAAATTTACAGGGAAAACGCCCATCGCAAGGCGCCGCCTTGGCAACGAGAGTTGGCGAGAAGTACCTGTAAATCCCCAGAAATCCCAAGCGTCGCGGCGCGCCGCGACCAGATCGGAACAGGGAATTTTTCGCCGGCGAACAGGGATTCTCGTTGCCCTGAGCACGGAAAAGAAGGAAACAGACGATGCGCGGGCAACGGATCCGTGCCGCATGCCGCGGCGCGAATAGCGCGCAAGCAATCGTCCTGTGGCTCACCGCCGATGCAGGCTCGGCGTCTGCGCACGGAGGTTGCCAGCGCTACGGCACCTATTTCGCCGAACTGATGACGTTGTTACTTCTGCCGGAATGACTGGTTGAACGACATGACCAGCGGCCCAACGATGTATTCAAATGCGGTGCGCTGGACGGTCGGGATCATGACGGTTGCCGGCATTCCTGGGTAGAGCTGTATGTTCGGCATGGTCGTTAGCTCGTCGCGATCGATGCGGACGAAAGCCGTGTAGTACGGACTGTTGGTCTTGGGATCAGTCAGGCGATCGGCGGACACTTGAATGACGTCGCCGTGGATGATCGGCACGATTCGCTGCTTGTAAGCCGTGAGGTGAACCTCGGCCCGCGTGTTCGGATGCACGTCACTAATATCCTCGACGGCCACCTGGGCTTCAATCGTGAGCAACTCCTCGTCAGGTACGATATCCAGGATCTTATCGCCGCGCTGAATGACGCCACCTACCGAGAAGACATTCAGTCCCACGACCCGGCCGGTATAGGGTGCGCGAATTTCCATGCGGCCCATTATTGCCTTGGCACTCAGCGCCTTCGGAATCACCTCGAGCAGTCTGGCTTGCGTATCGCGGAGGTCCTTGCTCACATCGGTCATTCGATCATTATCCAGTTGCGAGATCTGTTGCTCCTGTTCCGCGATCGCCTGACGCAACTTGGCGATATTGGCGTTTGTGTCAGCAATCTGGCCTTCCAGACCGTAAGCGGTCCGCTCCAATTGCAGGATGCGGGGCCGCGCGATCAGTCCTCGCTCGACCAGCGGCGCAATTTCCTTGGCCTCGTTGCGAACGGAGCTGATCTGATCGCTAAACGACTTGACCTGCGCCTCCGCACCAACGATCTGCGACCGGAGCTGGTTGATCTTCTCGCGGATCACGCTTCCTTGGCCTTCCAGCGAGGCCCGTCGACTTTCGAACTGGCTGAGCTGACCGTTCCAGACGCTTGTAAAATAGGGATACTCAGAGCGCGCCTTCAGATCCGATGGCAGCACGAGATCGGATCTGTGATCAAGCTCAGTCAGAAGCCGTACTTCCGTCGCCCGAAGCATCGCATATTGCTGCGTGAGCACCTCATATTCAGCACGCGTCTGGGTTTCGTCGAGAACGATCAGGAGATCTCCCGCGAGCACCCGCTCGCCTTCCCGGACATGCAGTTCCTTGACGATGCCGCCGTCGAGGTGCTGGAGGCTTTTGCGGTTGCCGTCAATCTTGACGACCGCACTGGCGACCACGGCACCGTTGAGCGGCGCGGTCAGCGCCCAGGTACCGATGCCGCCGAAGAAAACGGCAATGATCAGCCATCCGGCCAGCGCCACATGGCGAATGGAATCACTCGGCGCACCGTCCTGCCCACCTTTAGTCCAGCTCGAGGCCGCAGCGGGTCGTTTCGATCGGTCTGCAAGCTCCAACAGCGCCATCTGCCGTGTCCTAACCAGTCATTTCCCGGACTGCATGGATCGGCACCGGCCGCGTCAAACGCGCCAGGACTTCAGCGCGTGGGCCGAACATCTCGACGACGCCTTCACGGAGCACCAAGATCTTATCGACCACGCCAATGGTGGCGGGCCGATGCGAAATGATTATCACCGTCGCTCCGCGCTTCTTCAGCTGCATGATGCAGGCGGCGAGAGCAGCGTCGCCATCCGAATCGAGATTCGAACTCGGCTCGTCCAACACCACCAGACTCGGATTGCCATAGACTGCGCGCGCCAGCCCGATGCGCTGGCGATACCCTCCTGAGAGGACCGCGCCCGCCTCTCCGACCTGGCTGTCATAACCGGCGGGAAGTCGTAGGATCATGTCGTGCACCCCGGCCATGCGTGCCGCCAGGATAACCTCGCTATCCTCGCCGTCATTGAACCGGCAGATATTTGCGGCAACGCTATCGGCGAACAATTCGACGTCCTGCGGGAGGTAACCGAGATGCTGGCCGAGCGAGGTTTTGATCCAGCTGGACACATCGGCTCCGTCGATACGAACGGCGCCTGCCGATGGGGCCTGTACACCGACGATGTGGCGCGCCAGCGTGGATTTTCCGGCGCCGGACGGGCCGATGATTCCCAGCACTTCACCCGGCTCGATCTGAAAGCTGACGCCACGGAGAATCGATTTCGACATGCCAGGTGCGGCGTAGGAAAGTGCTTCGACCGAAAGGCCGCCCTCGGGTCGCGGGAGCGTGAGCCGGGGCTCCTGGGCTTGAGCGCCAGCCAGCAGCTCGCGCAGGCGCAAGAACGCGACACGCGCCGAGACGAGGCCGCGCCATGATGCAACGATCTGCTCGACCGGCTGCAGGGCGCGGCCAAGCAGGATGCTGGCGGCGAACATCGCGCCGGCCGTCGTGAGCCGCTCGATCACCAGATAGGCGCCAAGTCCGAGAATCAAGGACTGCATCGACAGCCGCAGAAAACGGATCAGGCTCTGCATCATGGCGGCGCGGTCGCTGGCGGTGACCTGGCGCTCGAGCATCCGGCCGCGGTCCCGACTCCAGCGCTTCAGAAGACCCGCCGTCATCCCCATCGCGCGCACCACTTCGGTGTTGCGCAGGCTCATCTCGGTAAAATTATAGTTCTTGCTCGCCGCTTCATTGGACTCCGAAAGCGGACGCTTGACGATCCATTCGTTCAGGACCGCCATCAGGATCAGAATGATTGAACTTCCCAGCGCAAACGCGCCCAGGGTCGGATGCAGACAAAAAATCACCGCGATATAGATCGGCGTCCAGGGCAGATCGAGGATGGCGTGAACGCCTGTACCGGTGATGAACTGGCGGAAGGTGTCGAAATCGCGCAGCAGGTGCCCGCGCGCACCGCCCGCCGAGCGATCGATGATGGCGGTCATCACGCAGGGCGCGATGTTCCGGTCGAGGCGGATGCTGGTGCGCGTCAGCACTCGCGCGCGCACGGTGTCGAGACCTGCGAGCGCCGCAAACGCCAGCAACAGCGCCATCGTGAGCATAACGAGCGTGGTCTCGCTCAGGCTTGATATGACCCGGTCGTAAACCTGCAGCATGTATAGCGGCCCGGCAAGATAAAGCAGGTTGATCGCCAGGCTAAACATCGCAGCTGTGATGTAGTGCGACTGGCACAGTTTCAGCAACCGGCCCAGTTCGTCATGCTTTTTCGAAGGGACAGTCAAGTTTGATACCTCAAAGCTGATGCGCTCCGGTCATGCCGCTTAGGCGATGTGGTGCGGGTCGTAGGCGATCACCGTGTTGCTCGCTATGTCGCTTTTTGCGGTAAAGCCGGCCGGATCGTATTGGCCGAGCAGGACGATGTTCGCGGTGTGAGCGCCGTCCGAGACGGTCAGGGTGCCGCCAGTCCCGGTCTGGTTTTCGGTGAAGCTCAAGGTGGTTTCGCCGCTGAAATTGACACCCTTGAGATCGACATCATCGTCGGCCGTCAGCCCGCTCACCGTTCCCGTGAAGTGGAAGGCGTCATCCAGGACGAGGTGGCCGGTGGCGTTTGCGTCGATCGTGACGTTGGCGCTGGAAGCCGCTCCGAACTCTATTGTGCCAATGCCGCTGATCTCCGCGCTACCCGAACCGCTGACCTCGCCCAGCGCCGTAACGGCACCACCATTGGCCCACAACAGGCCCGTGTTGATGATGGCACTGTTGATCTGCAGACCGCCGGTTCCAGTGGCCTCCAAAGTCCCGGCGTTTACGATCACGTTCTGGCCGGTGTCGATCACCAGCGCATGGACACCATCGGCAAGGATGGTCGCCGCGTTGCTGAGACTGAGGTTACCGTGGCCCAGCTGGCCGGCCCCGGAGATTGTGTTGTCGATGTTGTCGAGCGTCACATCCGGTGCCGTGCCGGCGATGATGTTGTGGTCATCATCCGACAGGATCACGTGGCCGCCCCCGTCCAGCTTGACGCCGGTCTGGATCAATTGCAGCAGCGTGTCATCGCCGGAGCTGTGGAGCTCGATGGTTCCGGTGTTGTGGATAATGCCGGACAACGGCAACATCGCGCCATTGCCGATGCTCATTGCCCCCGAGTTCTCGACGGTCGGCGTAGCGTCAAATTCGAAGTTTGCCGCAGTCAGATCCGCCGCATGCACCCCGTCCAAAGTGATGGTCTGGCCGTCAGCCAGCGTAATCACCGCGTTGCCGTTGGCGTCGTCGGCGCTGTGGGCCTGAATATCGCTGAAGCTTTGCCAACCATACCTGATCAGGTCAATCAGGTCGGAAGAACCATCGAAGCTGTAGATCTTGTCATTGCCAATCGGCTGCGAGAGCACGAACGTATCATGACCGCTCGAGCCGGTTAACGTATCATCGCCGGACCATGCGAAAGTGGGGGAGCCCGGCGCGTATGCTTCCAGGTTATCCAGAACGGTCGCGGTCCCGACGCTGCCATCGGCATTGGTCCAGTGCTCTGTCACCTTCAGCACCGATGCCCCGACGTAATCTGAAGCGGTCGTGATGGTCAGTGAGCTGAGATCGTGCGTTGTGATCGACCACGAGCCATCAGCGTTGTGAGTGCCGCCATGTACGGACCATCCATCCAGCGTGCCGGTGATCGTCAACGTGACGTCTGCCATTTGTCCGGTCGGGTCGGTCAAACCGAGATTTATGGCAGATCCAGCGATACCGGCTGGCGCTGAAAATTTCGTGCTACCTCCGCTTCCAGCGTTGGTGTTGAAAGTTACCGGATCAAACACGGTGGCCGAATTGTTCGCATTGTCTGTCACGACCGCGCTGATCTTGTGCGTATCATTGTTGAGGCTGGTAAATGGAGCCTGTCCATCTATGAAGGTGTGGACATAGTTGCCGTTCACGATGTCCGCTGCGGTGAACGTATAAATCAACACTGGTTGATTGGGACTGCCATTCCCAGCGGGCGTTACCGTGTCGTACAGCTGAACCGTCTTGATACCGCTCGCGTCGGATGCCGTCACCGTGAAGGTGGAGGTCTGGTGGCTCGAGCTAAGTGAATGAGATACCGAGGCGGTCGGAGGCGTGATGTCCGATTGTGTCACCGCAATGCTAAAGGTCTGCTGACTATTCAGCGCGCCATCGGATGCCCGCGCCGTGACAGAGTAACTGTGCGATGATCCGCTGCCAACATAGCTGATCTTGCTCGGATCGGCGACCGTCACCACGCCGGTGGTCGAATTGATGGCGAACCCGCCATTGGAGCTGTCGCCGACCAGGCTGTAGCTCACCGCCGGGCCGTCGACATCGCTCGAGGACGCGGTGATGCCCACGCTCGTGCCCGCCGCGGCGCCTTCGGCCACCGTATTGGTTGCCGCATTGCCATCGACCGGGATCGACGGCGCGACATCCGTCACCGCAATGCTGAAGCTTTGTTGGCTGGTCAGCGTGCCATCCGAGGCCTGCACCGTTACGGAATAGGCGTGACCGGCCGCGCTCTCGTAGTCGATCTTGCTCGGATCGGCGACCGTCACCACGCCGCTGGTCGAATTGATGGCGAACCCGCCATTGGAGCTGTCGCCGACCAGGCTGTAGCTCACCGCCGGGCCGTCGACATCGCTCGAGGCCGCGGTGACGCCCACGCTCGTGCCCGCCGCGGCGCCTTCGGCGACCGTATTGGTCGCCGCATTGCCGTCGACCGGGGTCGACGGCGCGATATCCGTCACGGCAATGCTGAAGCTTTGTTGGCTGGTCAGCGTGCCATCCGAGGCCTGCACCGTTACGGAATAGGCGTGACCGGCCGCGCTCTCGTAGTCGAGCTTGCTCGGATCGGCGACCGTCACCACGCCGGTGGTCGAATTGATGGCGAACCCGCCATTGGAGCTGTCGCCGACCAGGCTGTAGCTCACCGCCGGGCCGTCGACATCGCTCGAGGACGCGGTGATGCCCACGCTCGTGCCCGCCGCGGCGCCTTCGGCCACCGTATTGGTTGCCGCATTGCCATCGACCGGGATCGACGGCGCGACATCCGTCACCGCAATGCTGAAGCTTTGTTGGCTGGTCAGCGTGCCATCCGAGGCCTGCACCGTTACGGAATAGGCGTGACCGGCCGCGCTCTCGTAGTCGATCTTGCTCGGATCGGCGACCGTCACCACGCCGCTGGTCGAATTGATGGCGAACCCGCCATTGGAGCTGTCGCCGACCAGGCTGTAGCTCACCGCCGGGCCGTCGACATCGCTCGAGGCCGCGGTGACGCCCACGCTCGTGCCCGCCGCGGCGCCTTCGGCCACCGTATTGGTCACTGCATTGCCATCGACCGGGGGCAAGGGCGCATCGTTGGTGCCGGTGATGGTGACCGTCACGGTGCCGGTCGCGGTGCCGTCCTGGCTGACGACCGTGAACTGGTCCTGCACCTGCTGGCCGGCGGTCAGCTCATTGTGGGCGCCGTTGCCGGCGTAGCTCCAGGCGCCGTTGGCATCGATGCTGAAGTCGCCGTAGCTGCCGCGGGCATTGCTCTGCGCCACGACATTGGCCTCGCCCGTATCCGGGTCGGTGATGGTCAGCTGGCCGGAGGTGTTCAGTGCCGCGGCGGTGTCGCCCTCGGTCACGGACTTGGAGTCCGAGCTCACCGTCGCCACGTCGTTGGTGCCGGTGATGGTCACCGTCACGGTGCCGGAGGCGGTGCCGTCCTGGCTGACCACCGTGAACTGGTCCTGGACCTGCTGGCCGGCGGTCAGCTCATTGTGGGCGCCGTTGCCGGCGTAGCTCCAGGCGCCGTTGGCGTCGATGCTGAAGTCGCCATAGCTGCCGTGCACGTTCGATTGCGCGACGACGTGGGCTTCACCCGTATCGGGGTCGGTGATGATGAGCTGGCCACTTGTGTTCAGCGCGGAAGCGATGTCGGCCTCGGTGACGGACTTCGAGTCCGAGCTGACGGTTGCGGCGTCATTGGTGCCGGTGATGGTCACCGTCACGGTGCCGGAGGCGGTGCCGTCCTGGCTGACGACCGTGAACTGGTCCTGGACCTGCTGGCCGGCGGTGAGTTCATTGTGGGCGCCGTTGCCGCTGTAGCTCCAGGCGCCGTTGGCATCGATGCTGAAGTCGCCATAGCTGCCGTGGGCATTGCTCTGCGCCACGACGTGGGCCTCGCCGCTGTCCGGATCTACAATCGACAGCTGCCCAGAGGTGTTGAGCGCGGCGGCGGTGTCACCTTCGGTCACGGACTTGGAGTCCGAGCTCACCGTCGCCGCGCCGTTGGTGCCGGTGATGGTCACCGTCACCGTGCCGGTCGCGGTGCTGTCCTGGCTCACCACCGTGAACTGGTCCTGGACCAGCTGGCCGGCGGTCAGCTCGTCATGGGCGTCGTTGCCGGTGTAGCTCCAGGCGCCGTTGGCATCGATGCTGAAGTCGCCATAGGCGCCGTGGGCGTTCGACTGCACCACGACATGGGCCTCGCCGCTGTCGGGATCGACAATCGTCAGCTGCCCGGAGGTGTTGAGTGCGGTCGCGGTGTCGCCCTCGGTCACCGCCTTGGCCTCGGACGAGACGGTTGCGGCATCATTGGTGCCGGTGATCGTCACCGTCACGGTGCCGGTTGCGGTGCCGTCCTGGCTTCCCACCGTGAACTGGTCCTGGACCTGCTGCCCGGCGGTGAGCTCATTGTGGGCGCCGTTGCCGGCGTAGCTCCAGGCCCCGCTGGCATCGATCGAGAAGTCGCCGTAGGTCCCATGCACGTTCGACTGCGCCACGACATGGGCTTCGCCGCTGTCGGGGTCGGTGATGGTCAATTGCCCGGAGGTGTTGAGTGCGGTCGCAGTGTCGGCCTCGGTCACGGACCTGGAATCCGAGCTCACCGACGCTACGTCGTTGGTGCCGGTGATCGTCACCGTCACGGTCCCGGTGGCGGTGCCGTCCTGGCTGGTCACGGTGAACTGGTCCTGGACCTGTTGGCCGGCCGTGAGCTCATTGTGGGCACCGTTGCCGGTGTAGCTCCAGGCGCCGTTGGCATCGATGCTGAAGTCGCCGTAGCTGCCATGGGCGTTCGACTGCGCCACGACATGGGCCTCGCCGCTGTCGGGATCTACAATCGTCAGCTGGCCGGAGGTGTTCAGTGCCGCGGCAGTGTCGGCTTCGGTCACGGACTTGGCGTCCGAGCTGACGGTGGCCGCGTCGTTGGTCCCGGTGATCGTCACCGTCACCGTGCCGGTGGCGGTGCCGTCCTGGCTTGCCACCGTGAACTGGTCCTGCACCTGCTGCCCGGCGGTCAGCTCATTGTGGGCGCCGTTGCCGGCGTAGCTCCAGGCCCCGCTGGCATCGATCGAGAAGTCGCCGTAGGTCCCATGCACGTTCGACTGCGCCACGACATGGGCTTCGCCGCTGTCGGGGTCGGTGATGGTCAATTGCCCGGAGGTGTTGAGTGCGGTCGCAGTGTCGGCCTCGGTCACGGACTTGGCGCCCGAGCTGACGGTGGCCGCGTCGTTGGTGCCGGTGATGGTCACCGTCACCGTGCCGGTGGCGGTGCCGTCCTGGCTCACCACCGTGAACTGGTCCTGCACCTGCTGCCCGGCGGTGAGCTCATTGTGGGCGCCGTTGCCGGTGTAGCTCCAGGCCCCGTTGGCATCGATCGAGAAGTCGCCGTAGCTGCCATGAACATTGCTCTGCGCGACGACGTGAGCTTCGCCCGTATCCGGGTCGGTGATGGTCAGTTGCCCGCTGGTGTTCAGCGCCGCGGCAGTGTCGGCCTCGGTCACCGCCTTCGCCTCCGACGAAACGGTGGCCGCGTCGTTGGTCCCGGTGATGGTCACCGTCACCGTGCCGGTGGCGGTGCCGTCCTGACTCACCACCGTGAACTGGTCCTGCACCTGCTGCCCGGCGGTCAGCTCGTCATGGGCGCCGTTGCCGGTGTAGCTCCAGGCTCCGTTGGCATCGACCGTGAAGTCGCCGTAGGTCCCATGCACGTTCGATTGCGCCACGACATGAGCCTCGCCCGTGTCGGGGTCGGTGATGCTGAGCTGCCCCGAGGTGTTGAGCGCGGAGGCGGTGTCGGCTTCGGTCACGGACTTCGAGTCCGACGAGACCGTGGCCGCATCATTGGTGCCGGTGATCGTCACCGTGACGGTGCCGGTGGCGGTGCCGTCCTGGCTAATCACGGTGAACTGGTCCTGGACCTGCTGGCCGGCGGTCAGTTCATTGTGGGTGCCGTTGCCGGTGTAGCTCCAGGCGCCGTTGGCATCGATCGAGAAGTCGCCATAGCTGCCGTGCACGCTCGACTGCGCCACGACATGGGCCTCGCCGCTGTCGGGATCGACGATCGTCAGCTGGCCGCTGGTGTTCAGTGCCGCGGCGGTGTCGGCTTCGGTCAGGGACTTGGAGTCCGAGCTCACCGACGCCACGTCATTGGTCCCGGTGATGGTCACCGTCACGGTCCCGGTGGCGGTGCCGTCCTGGCTCGTCACCGTGAACTGGTCCTGGACCTGCTGGCCGGCGGTCAGCTCATTGTGGGCGCCGTTGCCGGCGTAGCTCCAGGCCCCGTTGGCATCGATGCTGAAGTCGCCGTAGCTGCCGTGAACATTGCTCTGCGCCACGACATGGGCTTCGCCGCTGTCGGGATCCACAATCGTCAGCTGGCCGCTCGTGTTCAGCGCTGCCGCGGTGTCGGCCTCGGTCACGGACTTCGAGTCCGACGAGACCGTGGCCGCGTCATTGGTGCCGGTGATGGTCACCGTCACGGTCCCGGTGGCGGTGCCGTCCTGGCTGGTCACCGTGAACTGGTCCTGGACCTGCTGGCCGGCGGTCAGTTCATTGTGGGTGCCGTTGCCGGTGTAGCTCCAGGCGCCGTTGGCATCGATCGAGAAGTCGCCGTAGCTGCCATGCACGCTCGACTGCACCACGACATGGGCCTCGCCGCTGTCGGGATCGACAATCGTCAGCTGCCCGGAGGTGTTGAGTGCGGTCGCGGTGTCGCCCTCGGTCACCGCCTTGGCCTCGGACGAGACGGTTGCGGCATCATTGGTGCCGGTGATGGTGATAGTGACCGTGCCGGTGGCGGTGCCGTCCTGGCTTGCCACCGTGAACTGGTCCTGCACCTGCTGCCCGGCGGTGAGCTCATTGTGGGCGCCGTTGCCGGCGTAGCTCCAGGCCCCGTTGGCATCGATCGAGAAGTCGCCGTAGGTCCCATGCACGTTCGACTGCGCCACGACATGGGCTTCGCCGCTGTCGGGGTCGGTGATGGTCAATTGTCCGGAGGTGTTGAGTGCGGTCGCAGTGTCGCCCTCGGTCACGGATTTGGAATCCGAGCTCACCGACGCCGCGTCGTTGGTGCCGGTGATGGTGATGGTGACCGTGCCGGTGGCGGTGCCGTCCTGGCTGGCCACCGTGAACTGGTCCTGCACCTGCTGCCCGGCGGTCAGCTCATTATGGGCACCGTTGCCGGTGTAGCTCCAGGCCCCGTTGGCATCGATGGTGAAGTCGCCGTAGGCGCCGTGCACGCTCGACTGCGCCACGACATGAGCCTCGCCCGTGTCGGGGTCGGTGATGCTGAGCTGCCCCGAGGTGTTGAGCGCGGAGGCGGTGTCGGCCTCGGTCACGGCCTTCGACTCCGACGAGACCGTCGCCGCATCATTGGTGCCGGTGATGGTCACCGTGACCGTGCCGGTGGCGATGCCATCCTGGCTGGTCACGGTGAACTGGTCCTGCACCTGCTGCCCGGCCGTGAGCTCATTGTGGGCGCCGTTGCCGGTGTAGCTCCAGGCCCCGTTGGCATCGATGCTGAAGTCGCCATAGCTGCCATGGGCGTTGCTCTGCGCGACGACATGAGCTTCGCCCGTATCCGGGTCGGTGATGGTCAATTGCCCGGAGGTGTTCAGTGCCGCGGCAGTGTCGGCTTCGGCCACCGACTTGGCGTCCGAGCTGACGGTGGCCGCGTCGTTGGTCCCGGTGATGGTCACCGTCACCGTGCCGGTGGCGGTGCCGTCCTGGCTGGTCACCGTGAACTGGTCCTGGACCTGCTGCCCGGCGGTGAGCTCATTGTGGGCGCCGTTGCCGGCGTAGCTCCAGGCCCCGTTGGCATCGATGCTGAAGTCGCCGTAGCTGCCGTGAACATTGCTCTGCGCGACGACGTGAGCTTCGCCCGTATCCGGGTCGGTGATGGTCAATTGGCCGGAGGTGTTGAGTGCGGTCGCAGTGTCGCCCTCGGTCACGGACTTCGAGTCCGAGCTCACCGACGCTACGTCGTTGGTGCCGGTGATGGTCACCGTGACGGTGCCGGTGGCGGTGCCGTCCTGGCTCGCCACGGTGAACTGGTCCTGCACCTGCTGGCCGGCGGTCAGCTCATTGTGGGCGCCGTTGCCGGTGTAGCTCCAGGCCCCATTGGCATCGATGCTGAAGTCGCCGTAGCTGCCGTGCACGTTCGATTGCGCCACGACATGAGCCTCGCCCGTGTCGGCGTCGGTGATGCTGAGCTGCCCGGAGGTGTTGAGTGCGGTCGCAATGTCGCCCTCGGTCACGGACTTCGAGTCCGAGCTCACCGACGCTACGTCGTTGGTGCCGGTGACGGTCACCGTCACCGTGCCGGTGGCGGTGCCGTCCTGGCTGGTCACCGTGAACTGGTCCTGCACCTGCTGACCGGCGGTGAGCTCATTGTGGGCGCCGTTGCCGGCGTAGCTCCAGGCGCCGTTGGCATCGATGCTGAAGTCGCCGTAGCTGCCGTGAACATTGCTCTGCGCGACGACGTGAGCTTCGCCCGTATCCGGGTCGGTGATGGTCAATTGGCCGGAGGTGTTGAGTGCGGTCGCAATGTCGCCCTCGGTCACGGACTTCGAGTCCGAGCTCACCGACGCTACGTCGTTGGTCCCGGTGATGGTCACCGTCACCGTGCCGGTCGCGGTGCTGTCCTGGCTGGTCACCGTGAACTGGTCCTGGACCTGCTGCCCGGCCGTGAGCTCATTGTGGGCGCCGTTGCCGGTGTAGCTCCAGGCCCCGCTGGCATCGATCCTGAAGTCGCCATAGCTGCCGTGCACGTTCGATTGCGCCACGACATGGGCTTCGCCGCTGTCGGGATCGACGATCGTCAGCTGCCCGGACGTGTTGAGTGCGGTCGCGGTGTCGCCCTCGGTCACCGCCTTGGCCTCGGACGAGACGGTCGCGGCATCGTTGGTGCCGGTGATGGTCACCGTCACTGTCTGCGTTGCAGTCGACCCGTGGCCGTCATTGACGGTCACCACGAAGCTTTCGGTGACGCTCTGGCCTTGGGCGAGGTACTGCGCGGCGGCGTTATTCAACGTGTAGTGCCACTGTACCGACCCGTTTGCGGCATTGGCTGCCTCGCTCACCGGATCCAGCGAGAAGATGCCGAGCGTGGTGGCGTTGCTCGCAGCAGCCGCGAAGCTCGCGCTGTGAGTGTCGCTAAGATCGACATCACTGAAGCTGATGGTGCCGGCAGCCCCCAGCGAATCTGCAGGATCCGGCGTCGCTGGCGCGTCCTCCACGACGGTGCCGCTCTGCGGACTCGAGGTAATATACACTTGGTCGTTTGCGCCGCTAAACTGCAGCGTAACCGTCGCCCAGCTAAGCGTCCCATTCCCCAGCTGGATCGCGTACGTAAATGTATCGGTCAGCGTAGCGCCGACAGCAAGCGCCTGTAGCTGGGCATTGATGTCGCCCTTGTCGTAATGGACGAAGCCGTCCGATTCGATCCAGATGCGTGCACCGAGCGCGCTATGGTCGCCCGTTCCAGTCATTCCGGCTGTGTCGCTGCTGTAGGCGACGTCTTTGACCAGCAGATCCGCCGGTGCATAGGTCTTGGTCGATGGCGAGGCGCTCGATCCATCATCTAGGGAGAACAGCGTCTTTGCTGCGCCACCCAGATCATTTGCCATAACATTCAAAACAAGAATGTTGTTGGCTTCTTCTGTGAACGCAAAGCTGTCATTGTTGGCTTGCGGGGCATTTCCGAACGAGATCGTGCTACCCCCACCGGTCGTCTGCGTCGCCATGGCTTACGTCCTCACAATCAGAAAATCACAATGAAACAGCATCATTCCGCCGGGATCGAGCGGATGTAAGAAAGATAACGTCCCGGCAAGCGGATCGCGTTCGGTCACTGTCGACCGCCGCCACAACGGAGACGGCGGCTCCAACGCCGCCTGATTGATCAGAGCAGGCGCATTGTTCACCGCGAATACCGCAACATCGGCCGATCGACTGCACGATGAGGAAAGAAGAGCGGAGTTCGAAATCCCTTGCAGGCGCCGTTCAATTAGCGACCAAGCGGCTGATGATTCCGGACTGCGGAGAACATTTACGCCACTCAATATGCACTCCCTCAAACTCTGCCGACGCCGAGCGGGTGTGACTGCAGTCGAAAGCCAATTCACAAAGTGCCGGCGCCCGACACCCAAACGGAGCAGGCGTGATCGACAAGCAATTGCCTGTTTGTTATTTGCGCGGCGACCTAATGTGAAACGATTCCGAACGCCCTCAACCCTGCCCCTGTTTTGTGTTCGGCAGTGCACTCCGCGCACGCCGATCGGCCTTGATGCCGCAGCTTCCGCTGACCGGAGTGCCGCGAACTCCCGAGCCCTCTATTCTAAATTAAATACACGATGCTCTAATTTTAATTTTCTGTCTATAAGTCACCAGCGCCAAAATGATTTAATTGTTAATATCTCAAGTTAACTGATTTGTCCTGACACAGGTGAGATCCCCGCGAATCTACGGGATATTCGCCTTCGATCAGAACCGGGAAATAATCTCGGTCATTTGCTCGTCTGCAGATTTTAAATCGCGCGACCGATTTGCAAGACCTCTCGCAACCTAAATAAAATGGACGGGCTGATCGGCGGCACGCGCAGTGGTCAGAGCGTGTCGAAGCACCTGGACCGGAAATTGTCGGCAGCGTGCTCAGTCCACGCGCTCGCGCGGTGGCGGGCGACGATGCAAAGCATGACCATGCCAGCGCATGTCTCCACGCCTTGCTCAAAGCGTTGGATCAAACACCGCACTAGAGTTCGTGGATCGGCCTGCTCTAGTCTTACTGAGTCAGAAAGTCGCGATCTTTGATCCTGGAATTGCTGGTATTTTCGGGAGATTCGTTTTTCGGCATGGAGAGCTGGGATGGGTCACCCAAG
>NZ_JADPKQ010000106.1:0-20618 GCF_023074015.1 Bradyrhizobium sp. 142 | reverse complement strand
GCATCACCACCTGGCCCACCGGAGAGACAACAACCAAACAATGCCATCCGCGCCTTCCGGCGCCACCATCCCTCATGGCCATCACTGATCCATCAAACCTGCGTTGTAAAATCAGTCAGCACTGTGAGAAATGCAGGTTAGAGATAGAAATGTGATTGGCGTGCCCGGCAAGCCGGGTTTTGATTATGGGTTTTCTGCATAGTCCAGGCTTAGCAAATTGCAAATCTATAAACTTGCTTGAAATACTATTATATTGCTAAGTATGACTAAGCCTTCCGGCGGAAAGCTAAACTGCCTCGAACATACCCTGCCGGAAGGTCTATTGGTCGATGCTGGGTGGATGACTAAGCATGGCTATTCGACAGGCCTGCGCAGCCAGTATGTCTCGGCTGGCTGGCTGGTTCAGCCGACGCGTGGAACTTTCAAGCGCCCGCTTGGCACCTTGACATGGCAGAAGGCGGTCATATCGCTTCAGACGCTGCTTGAGTGCCCCCTGATCGTCGGAGGGCGAACAGCGCTCGAATTGCAAGGCTTTTCGCACTACCTAAGAGCGAGTGGACCGACCGTTGTTTATCTGTATGGTCCCGATGCTCCGCCCGGATGGCTCTTCAAGCTTCCGCTCAAAGAGCACTTCACATTCCGCAAGAGCACGACCCTCTTCAAAGCCGACCCGGTGACGAAGGTGCAAGAACTTCGCCTGGAATGTCCAGAGCAATACCGGCGCACCCGCCGACGAATTCCAGGCAGGCCCATTCAAGCAGATATGGGCCAGGGCGAATGGCCGCTCACCATCTCATCGCCCGAACGGGCGTTGCTCGAACTGCTCGACGAGCTGCCGCATAGCGAGAGCTTCCACCAGGTCGACATGCTTGTTGAGGGCTTGCGCAACCTCAGTCCCCGCAAGCTGCAAAAGCTGCTGGACGATTGCAGAAGCGTGAAAGTCAAAAGGCTGTTCTTCTGGTTTGCCGACCGGCACGACCATTCATGGCTGAAGCAAATAGACCGTGACAAGGTCGATTTGGGGAAAGGAAAGCGCATGCTGGCGAAAGGCGGAAGGCTCGATCCGAAATATTTGATCACTGTGCCGGAGGATCTCAGTGCCCCTATCTGAACGCTAGATTGGCCTGTAACGAAACCTCGTCCAAAAAATTCCAGCGGCTGACTGAAGATGACCGACTAGACTACATTCACCGCGCATTTTCGACGATTGTCGCTGAGATGAGCAAGCGTAAGGTCAAATCACGGCTCCGGGATGCGTTTAGACAAACTGTTTTTATGGGAGCGGTAGGCGGCGATGGCGGTGATGCGTGGCTTGTCGAAATCACCAGCCGACGAATGGGTATCGACAACGGTAAAGACACCGTCCAGCACGTTGACCAGCTTTTGGAACGCACGCTAGCGCAGATGACGGCTAAGGCGGGAAAGCAAAAATCGGGATTGTCGGAGCGGGGAAGTTCGGGATCGTCGGGGCGAAAGAAGTCGGTATCGACAAAACGGAAAAAGTAAAGGCTTGCTAGCTACTTGCCAGAATCTTGCAGATTAGGCGCTGAGTTCGGCGACATGGTGTGAATCGGCGTACATTGACCCGTCAATCGCGAGCTCAATCAATTATTTAGGACGCCGATCGGCGTTCGGACCCCCACTCCGAATAACAGGCGGGTGTGATCAAGTCTCGACGGCATCCTCAAAGTCGAAGGAATCGTCGCCCGGCCTGCACTCGTCATCGAAGCGTAGCGAGGGCATCTCGACCGGCGATGTCGGAGGCATTCCGTCTGAATCATCCGGCGCTGTCTCCCGCTTGACCGCGAAGATCACGGTTCGCCCGGTTTCGAGAACCGACCGGATAACTTTTTCAAGTTCGGCAGACTGGGGGATGGTCGTGCCAACCCAGGAGTTGGTGACGAGCGAGATGAATTCAGTGTTGGAGAGCCGTCTTCCGACATTGTCGAACCCAATAACGTTGCCGCCCTTTGGCCCCTTGAGCCGTCCGTTCGCATGCAAGCTCTTCCAAAGGTCAAGCGGAAGATAGATTCCCTTGAACAAGCCCTCGTCGTTCGGATTGAACACGACGCGCGGACAGAATTTCAGGAAGAACGGATTGTTGCACAGACGGTAGCCCTCGGGGGCGCGGTCGGCGCCGCACTTGGCGAGTTCGGCCAGCAACGCGTCCATGCGCTGGACTTCTTGCGTGAATTGATCGCCGTCCCGCCAGCGGAATTCAGCGCCGTCTTTGCCCTGTTCCATCGCCTTGTATTGCACCAGCACGAAGGCGCCGTAGGTCTCGTTGTAGTAGATAAGGTCGGCCCCGGTCTGTTCTTCCAAGGGCGTCCGGTTCGCCATGATCACCGTGAGTGCCTGACGGCGATCGGTCGGATTCTCAAAGATCATGGCCGCGACGTTGGAAGCATCGCGGATGGCGTTGAACCCGGGCAAGGATGTGAAATCCTTGATGATCATCACGTCTTCGCGGACGCGTGCGCCCGGCAAGCCTTCGAGGAACGAAGCCGGTCTTCCAGGCGTCGGCGACCAGGAGAGCATTTCAGCCCGCGGCACCCCTGCGATCGCAAGTGCAAGTCCCAGGGATTCCTTTTGCACCGCAAGATTTTCTCTTTCTTTCCATGTCAGACCCGGGATGGCCCGGGCGCGGTTCTCCGAAAACCGCCCCAGCCTTGTCGCCAGGTTGGGATCGCGCGCCGCCAATGCGTCCACCGCGGCCGCGAAGGTCTTCGGCGGCAGCAATCCGCCGGTGCCGAGGATGCGACGAAGGGGGCTCTGAATTTTGCGGGAAGGAGGCCGACAAGTTCTTCAAATGGAAGGGGCCGTTCCAATCTCTGCAACTCGGTCATGTTGAGCCGGGCCAACCCGGTCCCCGCCGACATGCCCTTTCGGCCGTCGGCGATGTGCGTGATCGCGCCGTCGCGAAAGCACGCCAGCACGACCAACGCGTTGCTACCGTAGGAAAAGCTCGGCACGGGTTCGGCGACGTACCGCGTGGCGTCGTGCCGGTTTTCTTCGGCGTAGTTCAGAATAATGTCACGCCGGCCCTTTGGAACATGGAGGACGTAAGCGGTTGCGGCAGGCATGAGAGCGGTCTTTCAGCCGGAAATTCGACGGGTGGCGCAATCCGCAAAGGTAAGTTCCATAGGACGCGGTTGTAAGGGGAGCCCGCCACAATTGGGTGGCTACAGCCCCAGATCCGCATTTGGCTCTGCGTTTAAAGAAATAAGAACACTTGTGCCAAGGCGAGGCCCTGGCTATGCGGCCGGGCAACATTTCAAGTGCGTTTCCCCAATGCCAGAAAGGCGAAAATAGCCGAATTTCTTTGCATTCAGAGCGGAATCCTGACTCTTTATTGAAGTTTTTAGAAATAACATTGAATATGGATAGGCATAGAGCTTTCTTACCTAAGGTTTTCCGTGAATCGCAACCATCTCAGCCATGCCATCCGGGAGCAACTGAAAAGGCTCCCGCCGCCGTTCGACTCCCATTACGGGGTCGTTCCGCTGCCACCACCCGAGGAGGGGATTGCGGTGGGGCCGGTCCTTGCACGGCTGAAGGCGGCGGACGCGGCCCTTGTTAGAATTGAGACGCTCGCGGCGGAACTCAAGGACCCTTATCTCATCAGCCGCATATTGCCCCGGCGCGAGGCTGTAAGCAGTTCGTCAATCGAAGGGACGAACAGCACACTCGACGAGCTGCTGTCAGTTGAGGAAAGCGAAGATTCCCCGCAGGGCGAAGCCGCCGCGCAAGTGCGCGACTACGCACTCGCGCTCGATGATTTTCTACCCCGCGCGCGCAAAGAAAAGCTGAAATTGTTCACGACCGCTCTGGTTCAGGATTTGCATCGTGCCGTTATGCGTGGCGATGCCGATTATAAGGACAAGCCCGGCGATTTCCGAGAGCGGGTAGTCTGGATCGGCGGCAGAGGCGACATCGCGTATTCGACCTATAATCCAACGCCACCTGCCGATATCGCGGCCTGCCTCGAAGACACCGTGAAATACATGCGCTGCGAGGGGATGCAGGCGATGTACCAGAGCTTCATCGTGCGAATGTCAGTGGCGCATGCGCATTTCGAGGCGGTCCATCCATTCCGCGACGGCAACGGCCGCGTTGGGCGTCTGCTGTTACCGCTTATGATGGCGGCAGAGGGAATGATGCCGCTTTATCTCTCGCCCTACATCGAGGCCCACAAGACGGCTTATTACGACTCCCTCAAGGCAGCGCAGCAACGGCTGGAATGGCACGAAACCGTGGGGTTCATGGCAGATGCAGTGGTCGGCACGACCGATGAGCTACTCAAGACGCGCGAGGCCTTGGCCACACTTGGCGCTATGTGGCGCGAACGTCGGAAATTCCGGCAGGGCTCTGCCAGCCTTCGCGCGCTCGATGTATTACCCCATTATCCAGTTCTAACCGTGAAGCGCCTGGCTAAGCTTCTCGACATCACTGTGCAGGCAGCTTCCCAAGCAGTGGAGCAGCTTGTCGAGCGCAAGATTCTCGTGGAGCGGACTGGCTATGCCCGCAACCGCGTATTCACTGCGCCTGATGCGCTGTCGATTATCAACCGCCCGTTCGGCGAAGACCCGATTCTTCCTAGCCCACCTTCATGACTCAGTCCATGATGATCTGATGGTTCGCGCATGCCGGAGGTGTAGCACAAGCGTTCGCATGGTATTGTCCACATACCATTTCTGAACCAGAGCGATCATGAGCGATTTTTCGAATTTCCGCGCCGTCTATAACGAGCTGACCGACGCTGTAACGGGCGCAAGATATCAATTCTTCAAAGACCATTTGGAGAATTTCTTCCGCAACATCGACGACACGCCAAGAGCCCACCGCGTCGTTTCCGACCTGGAGAAGCGCGTCGATTTTCCGACATGGTACGGCGAGTGCAAGGAGACGATTGGGTCCATGGTCGGGAGCGGCACGCTCACATGGCCGAAGGACAAGACCGACAGACTGGCTATGCATATCGCCCTGCTCCGGGAGCTCAGCAATGGCGAGCTGGATATATATGATTTCTGTGCCGCCTTCCTCTACACGGCCAACGATTACGATACTCATGTCCATGACATATCCCGGCAACTCTTCCTGCCGACGACGCGCGAGCTGATACGCCACATTGAACAGCATTTCGATGCTGCCGACATTCCGGCATCCGATCGCACCGTCACCATCAATCACAACAGCAAGGAATATACCGATGCCGACGAGGCGATGGCGGAACTTGAGAAAGCCATCCGCGAAGCCAACGACTTTGACGATCCGGCAGAGAGGGAGCAGCGCGAGGCGGAAATCTCCGCCGCACGGCGCCTCATAAGATCGGCTCGGGTTCGCGTCGATCTGGTCGTGGATCTGATCAAACCAACTGTCGTGCAGTATGCGACAAAAGTGAAAGACGGCATCGTCGCCAACGCAGCCAACGCGACCGTCACCGCATTGGGCGTGTTGCTCGGGTACGCGTTCAAGGCGCTACTCGGCCTGTAGCGTTATAATCAACGGCTCGTCGTTCGCCACAGACCAAAAGGGCCTGACGGCAACATCAAGCCGCACGGTCATCGTTGAATCTGCTCCGTCAACGTCGCAGTAAATCAGGTCTCCAGTAGTCGGCCTGTCCCGTTAAGAGGCCCTTTAAGCCGCCTTCCGTTTGAAGCAATTTTGAAGGAAGCTGGGAATACGGATCGATTCTCCAAACAGCAGCAGAGCCGACCGCCCCTCAATCGCCTCGGAATTCCCATGTTTGTCTTTTCCAGGAGGGCAATTCAACAGCGCCTTCATGACCTAAACGAAGTGCTCGACCATGATCAGCGCGACAAAACTGCCGCTCGCCTTAACAAGCCAGGTAGCGACCGACTGGCAGCGATGTGGGAGACAATTTTCCTCTATGCTTTTAGCAAAATAGGAAAGCTCACGTCCGAGCGGGCGCTCGCAACCGGCAAGAAGCCGGACATCAGCTTCACCTTTCTGGGTGAAGTTGCAGTGGGGTTGATTGCCGACATTACTGCTGTTTCGGATGAGGGCCTCGACAAGGATAATCCGATACAACAACTCTCCGCGGAGATTGCGCGCGAGGCCAAGAAGGTCGGACTACCTCCGGGCGGCATCAGATATCGCACAGAGAGTCGGCGGGAACCCGTGGCGGGCGGCGAGAAAGTTTTCTTGCAATTGCCTCCGGTCGGACAGTTTCCATCTTTACTAAAGAGCCATATCCGGCCGTTCTTATTGCGCGCAAAGACTCTCGGGGCGGCGGCGGCTCCCCTTGTCGTGAGGACCGGCGATGTATCCTTGACGGTCAGTTATGACGGCTCCCGCTACTCTTCAGGGAGTTACCCGGCGTACGATCATGCCACCTCGCTCAATGCAAACCCAATTATGAACCGGCTGAAGAGCAAAGCTAGCAAGCAGTTGAAGGGCGTCGACCCTAAAGTACTCAAGGGAATAATTGTCTGCGATGCTGACTGCGCGAATATGCGACGGGGCGGAATGGCACTGCCGCACGGAACGTTCGATCCTGAAGCAATAGCGAAAGAGTTTCTTCAACAAAATTCTTCGTTTGATTTCGTGATATTTGCGACAGTAAGAGCAGAACGTCTCGGGTATCAAATCGGAGAGAATTATGCCAACGATATTGCGCTGGTCACCTTGGCTAAAGGTGAAAAGGCAGAGCGCCTGCAATCACTTTGCGGTGCTTTGGCAAAGCATCTTCCGAAACCAGTGAAAAATATCACGAACGCTGCCTTGCGGTGCAGGGAGACAGGAATCGGAGAGAATTCTATAGGAGCGTATCAGATGTCTAGCAATCACGTACGGGTGTCCGCTCGCGCTTTAATGGATGTGCTTTCCGGAAAGATGTCGCCCTCGGAGTGGGAGAGCCATCACGGTTGGCGCGCTAACCCGTTTGTGTTGCGAATGATGGAAGGTCGCGGTGTCGCCAGGGCTGAGTTGATAGCAGGCGGCGACGAGGACGATGATTGGATAGAGTTCACCTTTGGCGAGCGCGACGCCGCGATGTCTCCGATCACAGCACGAAAAACATCCGACCTCCCGGAGTAACAGCAGTCCAGTGACTAACCTGCATCACTTGGCGAAATGTAAATCACGACAAGCGCGGGATGGTATTGTCGACTGATCCAAGCGCTTGAGAGAAATCAAACCCTATCCCGCCGGAGATTGAGATCATAAAAAGTTGTTTGATCAGAACCCGGCAGACGTTTGTATAAATCTCTCTGTGAGGATTTTCTTGGCGGGCAGGACCAAACGCAAGTCCTCCGGTCATTTGGTTCCAGCTCGGAAATTGGAGTTTACCTACTTCCCCGATCACCGCCGGGGTGTCGAATGTGATCGGCCTGATCGCGTGCGCGAATGCGTTCCGTATATTCCTGATGACGTGAAGATCATTTTGGACCAGACCTTTGTACAGCCCTCGCTCGAACCCGCCTTCAATCATCGAATAGAACGACGACCTGCACCCCACGGCTCGACACAATGAATCCTCCACGAACGCGCCGGCCATAATGGCAGCAGCCCTATCGCCTGGTCCGCGGCCATATCGAGCCGTTCAGATTCAGACATGGAATCGCCTTCCGCCGATTCTGACATTTCGAGTTCCTGATCGACCTCGCTCGGCTTATGTTCTTATTTTGTTCTCATGGGGTCAAGCAACGAAACACGCAGATTTGCGCCGCCCTGGCGGGTCGAAGAGGAAAATGCCGAAACATTCGTCGTCATTGACCTAACGGAACGAAGGTCGCGTGGGTTCATCATCGCGAGGCCTCGTCACGCTATTGGCCACGGCGCTGACGCTGCCGAGGCCGATCGGGACGCAGCAATGCTGATCGAAGCTGCCGTTGAAGAACGATCTTTCCATTGCACCGACGAAAATCGTGAAATCACACAGACGTGCCCACCGCGAGCGTTGCCCTCCGAAGGTGGCGGCGATGCCCTTTTCGTTTGGCGAACCATTGCCGCCGAATCTTCGTGAGGAGTTTCACGGCCTGCGTCTTGTCGAGTAGGATCGCGCGCGTCGACCATCGGTACGGAAACGCGAGCCGGTTCAGTTCATCCAGGATTCCGGGATGTGTCGCGGTCGGGAATCCGATGACCGTCAGTGCGCGCAAATGGGCGCTGCCCAGACGCGGTTCCAGCCCGCCGACCAACGGCTGATCGGTCAGCAGTGCGTCCAGGTGCATCGGCGTCTCGGGGACGCGGACGCGCTGGCGCTTCGTCGAGACGGTCGAATGGAGATAGGTTACGTCTCCGGATCATCGAGCCAATCGACTTCCGGTACGAGGCTTCGAAGAGCTGCAGCACGCGAAGGTGCGGTCGAGAAATCGTCAACGATCATTTTGGTACCAGCGACTGGACGCTGTTTTAGCGTGCAGCCATGAAACAAACCCAACCTCCGCCCAGCAGCTCTCACGTCGGAAGCGCCAAGCCCCTGTACGATTGGCAGCGCTTTTGGACTGCCCGCACCGGCACGCTCGACCTGTCCGACGGCGGCTTCCTGGCCGATCCGACCGGCCCGTTGCATCGATCCCATCCGGCGACTCCAGCGACGTTGGCCGAACTCGCACAATATCGCGCGCTTGTCCTCCTCGGCGAGCCCGGCATCGGCAAATCCATTACCTTGGAGGCAGGGGCCGCGCGCGCGTCTGCAGATGCCGTCGCCGACGGCACGACTTCGATCCACGTCGACCTGCGCGCCTATTCGAGCGATGCGCTGCTCCATCAGAGGGTCTTTGTAAGTCCCGAGTTCATCGCGTGGACAACGGGCAGCTCGCATCTGGTCCTTCATCTCGATAGCCTCGACGAGGCGCTCCTGCGCATTGACAGCATCGCAAACCTGCTGGCGAGCGAGTTGCCGCGCTACCCGACATCACGCATGTCGGTGAGAATTGCCTGCCGAACCGCAAGCTGGCCGGGCGCAATCCTGGAGCCGGTGCTGGGTAGCCTATGGGGCAAGGACGTAGTCGGAATTTTCGAATTGGCGCCGCTCCGCCGCAAAGACTTGGTGGCAGCCGCCACCGCGCACGGCATCGACGCCAACACCTTTATCAGGGAACTCTACGCGGCGGATGTCGTACGCTTCGCGATGAAGCCGTTGACCTTGAATCTGCTGCTCGGTCTGTTTCAGCGTGATGGACAGCTCCCGCGCAGCATCGTCGATCTCTACACCCGTGGCTGCCTCAAGCTCTGTGAGGAGACAAGTTCGAGCAGGCGCAACGCGCGACGTCTGGGAGCTCTCAATCCCGCCCAGCGCCTGCGCGTCGCCAGCCGCCTTGCGGCCGCGACGATGCTTGCCAACCGCTATGCACAATCGGACGGCGTTCCCGAAGAAGACGTCGCGCTTTCGATTCTGGCGCGGGGGCATGAAGAAGGGGACTTTCCCGCCTTCGACGTCACCGAGGATCATGTCCGCGAGGTGCTCGATACCGGCCTGTTCACCTCTCGCGGCGGCGAACTCATGGGGTGGGCTCATCAGAGTTTCGCGGAATTTCTGGCGGCGCGCTACCTCGTCGAAAAGAAGGTCTCGCCCGAGAATGTACTCAAGATATTGCTTCACCCCTCGGGCGGCCTGGTTCCCCAACTCGGCGTCGTCGCCGCCTGGATCGAGTCGCTAAGCAAGCAGATTCGCGATGTTCTCATCGCCCGCGAACCCCTGGTTCTGCTGCGCGGCGATTTGATCGGGTGGGGCGGCAGCGATCTTGCGGCATTGACCACTTCGCTGCTCACGGCCTTTAAGCACCAAAATCTGCGCGATTTCATCCCCGGTGCCAACCGCGGATGGGCGAGTTTGGCGTAGTAGTCGGCGACCTTTGATCCTGCTGATCTCCTTTGATCGAGCTGGCTGTCCCAAGAGTTAGATATTGCCAGCCGCCAACCAACAAATTGTATAGCCGACTAAGCTGCCCGCGATTCCGTTCACGCCTCCTCCCGCGCTACTTGAGGTCGGCGTGCTCTTAGCCTTGGCGTCGCACCATCGTTTTGGCGCAACTACAAACTTTGGTTGCGCCGGGCCTCTTTTCGCTACATCCGATTTCGCTATTGTTGAACGGCAACGCCGAACGGACAAGGATTCGACTCCAATCTTTCGGTGGCAGCAAGTGGGCCCCCATCGAGCCATAAGGTGGGGGCGCTTATCCCATAGAATATGGCTCGAGACCCTCTGATGCAGAGTAGGAGAGGAAGCAGAAAATGTCCCACGGATTCAACGAACTCGGTGCTTGGGACCGCGATCACCTCTTGCACCCGGGGACGCACATCGGCGCGCATGCGCGAGGTGAAATTCAAACGCGCGTGATCAGCGGGGGCAAAGGAGTCTACATCACTGATAAGTCTGGGCGAACCAGCCTTGACGCCTTTGCGGGTCTTTTTTGTGTGAATGTCGGATATGGCCGCCAGAAGATCGCCGAGGCGATTGCAAAGCAGGCGAACGAACTCCCCTATTACCACGCATACGATGGCTACGGCACAGAAGCCCCGATCACGCTATCCAGGATGATCATCGACCGGGCGCCGAAAGGCATGAGTCGCGTCTTTTTCGGTCTATCAGGCTCGGACGCGAACGAGACAAACATCAAACTAATTTGGTACTATAATAATGTGCTTGGCCGACCGGAGAAGAAGAAGATTATCTCTCGCTCGCGAGCCTATCACGGCTCAACCGTCATGACAGGCTCGCTGACAGGCCTTGAACTGTACCACAACGCCTTTGATCTACCGCGTACGCCGATTCTCCACACTGAAGCTCCGTACTATTTCCGCCGCGCTGATGCGACCATGAGCGAGGAGCAGTTCGTCCAAGCCTGCGTCGACAAGCTTGAGGCAATGATTGTAGCCGAGGGTCCCGATACAGTCGCGGCGTTCATCGGAGAGCCGATCCAAGGTGCTGGCGGCATTATTCCGCCGCCCACCGGATACTGGGCGAAGGTACAGTCCGTTCTGAAGAAATACGACATTCTACTCATCGCGGATGAAGTCGTCTCCGGATTCGGCCGCCTGGGCAGGATGTTTGGTTCCGACCACTACGACATCAGACCGGACCTGATCACAATCTCAAAAGGTCTGACCTCCGCGTACGCTCCTTTGTCCGGCGTCATTATTTCGGACAAGGTTTGGCAGGTTCTCGTGAAAGGCTCCGATCAACTCGGTAGTATCGGTCATGGTTGGACTTGTTCCGCCCATCCTATCTGCGCGGCGGCTGCTATTGCAAATCTTGAGCTAATCGATGAGATGGACCTGATCACGAATGCTCGCGATATTGGAGCCTATCTCCAGTCCGCACTGACTGAGGCGCTGGGCGATCATGGAAACGTCGGCGAGGTGCGCGGCGACGGGCTGATGGCGGCGGTGGAATTTGTCGAGGATAGGGATAATCGCATCCTCTTCGATACATCAAAAAAAGTGGGTGAGCAGGTCGCCGCCGCGCTGCTTGAGCGTGGCGTCATCGGCCGCGCCTTGCCGCAGGGCGACATTCTCGGGTTCGCGCCGCCGCTGTGCTTAACAAAGCACGAAGCTGATATCATCGTCGAGAGTACAGTGGACGCAGTCAATGCTGTTTTTGCCACTTTTTGAAAAGGCCGCCTTACACTGGCGACCTCGCGCAACTGCCAATATCGCTTCAAAATGCGGCGGAATTATCCTTTCCAGCGATCCTGCGAGTTTCCGTCGGTTGGCCCTTTGGAATACCACCAGCGTCGCACGGCTTCCCAAATAGTATGTAACGTATTGGTCGCAGTCGAGCTTCCCGTCTCGACTCCTAACAAGTCATGCATGCTGATGGAACCAAAACTCTTTATGTCGCGATACTGACGAGTGAGTTCTAGTGAATAGGCGTTAGTGCGACTTAAAATCCGGCGACGATTGTTTTCCAGAAATTGGAACAGAGCCGGTCGTGGGATATTCAAGAGGTCATCCCCGATGAACGGTAAGAGCGTATGTCCGTCTCTGCCGATGAGATAGCTCGCCTTACACTGCGCGTCCGAGGGTTGCTCGGGCGGACCGAGCCGATCCTCATCACAGGAGGACGAGCCGTGGCAGATTATAGGGAAGCATTCGTCGGAATCGATGCCAAACTGAGAAACGCCATCCGATTGCTGAGGCAGGCCGGGAGGGAGAAGTTCGTTTCTTCGGCGAGGTCGACGCTTCGGCAACCAACATGGGTCGCATCATAGCGCGGATCGCCAACCGGTTCGACCGCGTGCATTTCTGCTACGAGGCCGGCCCGACCGGCTACGGCCTCTATCATCTGATCCGATTGCTGGGCCATGAATGCACGGTGTTGGCACCATCGCTGCTCCCAAGGAAGCCGGGGGATCGGGTGAAGACGAATCGCCGGGACGCCGTTTCTCTCGCGCGGCTGCTACGCGCTGGCGAGCTGACGGCGGTATGGGTTCCCCATGAAGGCCACGAGGCGATGCGGTATCTCGTTCGCGCGCGAGCGGCAGCGGTTGAGGCGCTGCGGGTTCACCGGCAACAGGTGGCGCCTTCATGCTCAAGCACGACCGCACCCGTCCTCGCAAGAAGAGTTGGACGATGCGCTATCTGCGCTGGCTTCAGGAACAACAATTCGATCACCCCGCACATCAGATCGCGCTCCAAGAAATGGTTGAAGCAGTTCGCGTCGGCAGGGAGTGGGTCGACCGGCTCGAGCGCACGATCAAAGAATTTGTCTCGGGCTGGTCTCTGGAGCCGCTCGTGCGGGCGCTTCAAACGTTGCGAGGCGTTGATTTGATCGTCGCAGCGACGTTCGCGACCGAGGTTGGCGACGTGAGCCGTAGAGCCCAGTCAACTCATGGGTTACCTCGGCCTAGTGCCGAGCGAACGATCGACGGGAGTCTGTCAGGCGCGGCCGCATCACCAAGGCCGACAACGGCCGTGTTCGCCATATGTCCGCATGTCCACCCAGCCGCGAGCTTGATCCGCAACGAGCCGGACCAGCTCGTCCGGACTGTAGATATATGGCGCCGGACGAGAGCGAGGACTGGCGAAAGGCGGCGGGCATCAGCGCAACTTCGGTGCAGCGCATCTGGCGGGCGCACGGACTGCAACCGTCTCGCCCACCAGTTCAACCTCTCGAATGATCCCAACTTGGTCGACAAGCTGCAAGACGTGGTCGGTCTCCACGTCAATCCGCCCGAGCATGCCATCTTGCTCTCGGTCGACGAGAAGAGCTAAATCCAGGCGCTCGATCGCACCGAACCGGGTCTGCCGTGAAAAAGGGGCGCGCCGCCACCATGCCCACGACTATAAGCGCAACGGTACCACCCACTATCTTTGCCGCCTTCGATGCGCTCGAAGGCAACGTCATTGGACGCTGCGTTCAGAAGCATCGGCATCAGGAGTTCATCCGCTTCTCAACCAGATCGAGGCTCAATTTCCGGTCAAAAAGGCTGTCCGCGTCCTCGACATTTATGCCACTATAAGTACCCAAAGGCCCGCAAATGCCTCGATGGCCATCCGCGTTTCACCTTCCAGTTCACGCCCACCTCATCCTCGTGGCTCAATGCCGTCGAAGGATTCTTCGCCAAGCTCTCCAGACGCGGCCTCAACGCGGGGTCTTCCGTTCGGTCCGCGAACACTGGTTTGACTATGTTGCAACAGAAGCTTAATGACCTGATTTCATTGGGGCGCTGGAAGGCAAAAGCTTGAACGAGGCGGCGGATTTATCTAAGCCCTTCCATAGCGAGCCGCAGCGACTTCGGGATGCGCTGCGCCTTTCCGGCTGAAATAAACGCCACGCGTACACGCGCCGTGACTAGGAGATTGTCTCCGCGCCTGCATTCCTGCAGCAAGGCAATCGACGCTCCCCTCACCTCTTGCGGGACTGTGACGACGTCAAGCAGGTCATCCAAGACCGCCGGTTTTAGAAAATCGATCGTCATGGAGCGGACCACGAAGGCAAAGCCGGGCGCATCGTTCTTGGCTTCTTTGAGTAGCGCTTGCTGAGTGGTTCCGAGCAGGCGCAAGTAGTTCGTTCTACCCCGTTCCATGAAGCGCAAAAAATTTGCGTGATAAACAATCTGACCGGAGTCAGTATCTTCGAAATAGACGCGAACCTGCATATGATGGCCGCCGTCGCGAATTTCGCCATCAAGAGAAGCTGTCACAGTGCGGTTCCCCTACTGCCCTTCTGGGACGAATTGTCTTGCACAGAGGCGCGTTCCGCAGCAAGTGCCAATGGGCTTCGTGCGTGCAGGTGGAGGCTGCCCGGCGCAAGGCCGGTCGGAGACCGGTTGCTGTTGCTGGAAGCCGGAACCCCCTATCCAGATTTCGGGCAAGTCCCGCACGCACGGATGGTTTGCAGAGCTCTTATCGCTGCTCAGCAATCCCCGAGGACCGAGGTCGCCCCATCGGCAAGCGCCTTGATTCTGCGCTTCGCAGGCCAAAGTCGGGATTGCCCGGCAGTGCGGATTGTTCAGCAGTCCTATTCCGCGAATCCTACCATTCATAGCAGTTGTTAAACTCCGGCCGGTCAGCCATCGCGGCTGGATATTCCAGGTGAGATGGTCATGGAGATCGATGAAACCGGGCAGAATGATCCACGGCACCTTGACCGGAGAGTCGGCTGCGCCGCTCTGCGGCCGAGCTCGTCGCTCGGTACGACACGCACCGCGCCTGGCAAGTCCGCGCCGAGCGCTGCCAGATCGAAGTCGCTCCGTGGCCACCGCGCCGCAAGAAAGCGACGAGTTCATTTGCATATCCGTCACGTGCCGGGACGCTGCCTCCATCAGCCGAGCGATTCGGTCGTAAGGTCGCCGTTGGAGCAGATGTTCGAGTTCGGCATGAGAGGCCGGCCATCGTCATTCAACATTCCGCGTTGTCGTGTTCAGCCGTGTCCGGCTGAAGACGTTAATGTCCGGGACCAGACACTGAGGCGCGAGTATTCCGACGGTGGACACGAAGCACATGGTTTTGCCCTCTTCAAGCCAGGCTCGCAAACGTCTTTAGTGGCACGTGGATTGCTGGGACACCGTAAAAGGATCCGCACGACCATGACGATCTCGCATTCGCCGGCCCAGGAGTTCAAATGAAACTTGCTCGACTGATCCAAATCAATGCCTTGGACGCTGCGCTATTGAGTGCGGTCCCGCCTAAAGCCTTGCCGCGTCCGTCGCGGGTGCCGCTGTCGTTCTTCGCGTTGGATAGCTCTCAAGACCACCAGACACGACTAGCATTCAGCGCGCTTACTCCCGAGCAAATCCGAACCAGTGTGACACGTTTGGGCCGCTCTGTGGCGAATGCATGCAGCGGCATGCGAATGTTGGCGTCGGACCGGGAGGAAACCAAATCAAGCTTAGTCTCGAGCAATGGCCGCTTCCTTTCGAAGAGGGGAGCGGACAGAAGTTGTTCAATGGCACGCTGGAGCAGATCGAGCTCGGCGCCCGACCCGGCGCGGGTCACACTCGGAGGTGGAGCACCATTTTCTCCAGCAGTATTCGCACTCCTCGGCGCCTGAAGTCTTCCTCGGTGCCGTTTCGCAACGCCCGAAGGACATTCGGCCTCGGCCACGGCATCTGTCTTCCTCGCCGAACCATAATCATCCCGCGTGTCCCCGAGCGGATGGCGACACTCGTTCTGCTCTACGGTGGTTGCCTCGAGTGGGAGCCGACAAACCCGCATCTTTGATCGAAATGCACGACTTCGGTGAGCCCGAGCTGAAGAGCGCGATAGACACGAGGAACGAAGCTGCCATCGCGCCTTGCCTTCACAAGAAAGCTAGAGGAGTTAAAAAATGCGCGCCCCGACCTATTCCGAGGCCTTGGAATTCGCGATCGACCGCTCGTACGACATTAACCTTGACATGTTGAGGTCACGGAATTTGCACCTTGACACGCACAACGATTATCTTGTCGGCACATATCCGCCTCTCAAGGCAATGGGCGACCTGAATGCCGAAAAGTTGTTGCTTCAGGTTTCGTCGTCAATTGATCTCTATTTTCACATCCCCTTTTGTGATCAGTATTGTACCTTTTGCCACTTCGCCAAGGAAATCAATCCATCTTCCGGGCGAGTGGAGCGCTATCTGGCGGCTTTAGATAAAGAGATGAGTTGGTCGGAGGCGGCGCTGGCCGGCAGAGCTGTTGAGACTGCTTTTTTTGGAGGCGGCACTCCCTCGTTCTTGACCAACCGTCAACTCGAAACGCTATTTGGTATGATTAGGCGGCGCTTTGATTTGTCTAAGTCGGAAGTGAGTTTCGAATTGCATCCCTCTCTTGCAAAGCAAGTGGACGCTGCAGATCGCATATCCACACTGCTTAGAGCCGGCGTAAACCGCTTCGTATTGGGCGTTCAGAGTCTAGATCCGAGCATTTTACGCATATTGAACCGCGGGCACCACCTGGACGAGGTAGTTCAACTCGTAAAGTTACTGAATGACATGGGCGTTCAGAATCTGTCGCTTGACCTCATGTATGGGTTGCCGGAGCAAACGCTCCGGAGCTGGTACGACTCACTTATCGGCTTACTGGATATGGGAATAGAGAAGTTCAATGTATTCCCATTGATGTTTAAATCTACAGACCCCGTAGCCCGCCATTTGGCTCGGGGACGATATCAATTTGCCGGGGCTAAGGAGCGCATTATCATGCATTTTATGGCCGAGCACATCCTCACGAAACTCGGCTATCGCCATGGGCCGATTTTCTATTGGAGTAAGCAGTCGCAGCCACACTCGATTCAACAGAGCCGCAAATACGATTCCTGGAACGACAATAATCTGGTCCCGTTTGGGGTTGCCGGATTTGGTTACATGAGCCAGTGCCAGTTCTATAACGAGGCAGATTTAGATCGCTACCTGTATAGGGTTGAGGCGGGCGAGAAGCCTGTGTGGAAGGGTGTTGTCCTGTCGCACGATGATCTCATGCGCAGAACGGTAATGTTTGCCCTGCGAAGCAGTGGGGTGTTGCTCTCCCGCTTCGAGCGGGAGTTTGGGGTGTCCATCGAGAATTGCTTCGGCCGCGAGCTTGAACTCTTGAATGAGGCAGGACTCATCTGCATTTCAAACGGCCTGCTTTCGTTAACTGCCGCCGGCACTATCAATTCGGGCGCCGTATCGCTGCTATTTTTCTCGAACAATATACTCGAGCGGGTCGCTTACAACGACAGTAGGATAATAGACAAACGAACTGATCTGCTCGAAAAACACGATTACTCACCGGCCGCACGATACGGGTCAAGTGCCGAAATGCAAGTTGCGTTTCGATGAAGTCGCGGGCGCGCTCATTTATGGTCGCTCCTTTTTCCGTTTCCACCCCGCAAGGGTCGCCCTGCCAGGCGGAGGACATATTTTCGCATCTGACCGATAGCATTGATCGCCGGCAGCGAGAACGCCCGCTTGGGCTGGTCAGCAATTTTGTCGCCGATCAACTGCCGCACTGCATTGCGGAGGTCAAATGCAGTGAACGACCAGATGAAGCGGTTAAGGCTCTTGGGCGTAACATCAACGCGATGATTGCGAAGACGGACTATGAAGCGCAGCTGCTAAGTCTGCCGCAGTCGGACTTCGAGATCGCTAAGACAGACATCCAATATCTCGTAAATTGTGCTTATCAGATGTCTGCGTTTGCCGGCCTTCATCCCGTGGACGCCGAGCTGACGGTGGGAGAGGTACTGATCCGCCTTGCGCGCTCGAGTTGTCAACGGCAGCCCGGCATTGAGGTCCTCTCCTATGAAGATATGATCCTTACGAATCCGCTGCAGAATGATCCACGCGTATACTGCCTCGGCGCGGCCGGGGTCGAGGAGCGAGATTTTTGCTTGGGCCATCAGATCATCGAGAGCGAATTGCAGTCAGCAATTGACGCTCTGCTCAAGTTGCGTGATGTGGCCGACGTGGATGCGGGGCAATGTCTTGCACTATGCCTGGAGCGCCTTGAGTCAGCAAACAATGTTCTGACGCGCTTTTATGAACATATGTCGCCGGACTTATTTGGCCAATTTCGTGTGTTTTACGGAAAGAATCCTTACAAGAATACGCTCGGTCCAAGCGGCCGCTTCTCGGCCCGTATCGTGGCGCTCTCGGTGCTACTGGTCGGTGAAGAACTCTTCCACCAGAAACCGCAATTTTATACGGATCTGTATCGGCTGTCCGAATATTATCCGCAGAGATGCATTCACGAGGTATTCCGCTGGCTGTCGTCAGGCAAAGGAAGTGCACCGCTCAAGCCAGGTTGGCTAAAGGGGAAAGCGGACTTTCCCAGGGTTGCGACCATTTCACCAGTCGTGGAGCATCACGGCGGCGAAATCGGAACGCTGCGCACGTCCTGTGTTTGTGCACTGGATCGGTTTACCCGGATGCACCGTAGTACGGCCTTAAAATATACGGTTGAGCCGGGTCGTCCAGTTGTCGGAGTTGAGGTATCGGAAAGTGTTGAGGCTGTCCTTTCTCAGCGGCTGTTGACAGAGGCGCGCCCGTAAGCCGACGGTGGTCTCTGCGTGGCTAAAAACAGAGGCGCAGGCGTCCGCCACCGGTCGAGAGGTAATAGTCGATGTCTCAAGACGAACTGATCCTTCGTCGGTTCGAGTCCGTGGATAGCGATGATGCATGGCATCTGCACAGAAGCGCATCGCAGGATGTTGGTGTGTGTGGCCCGGAAGGGGCTTGGGAGGATGATTTACGCAATATCGGGGAAGTATACATCGCCTCGGGCGGAGACTTCGTAGTTGCGCATATTGGTCCCCGGTTCGCTGCCATGGGTGGGCTGAAACCTTTTGATGATGATGTCGCAGAACTAAAACGTATGCGGGTCGACCCCGTCTTTCAGCGACGAGGGTTTGGAAGGAGGGTTCTTCGTGAATTGGAGTCGCGAGCTGTTGCTCTCGGTTTCAAGTGGATAATGCTCGATACAACAACGATCCAAGTAGGGGCCCAAAGACTTTATGAGAGCGCTGGCTATGTTCGCCGCAGGGAAGGGATGTTGCACGGATATGCAGTGATCTTCTACGAGAAGCGGCTCATTTGGCCAGGATGACCCCCGCTGAGCAAATGAGGTTGTGAGACCGGATAATCCAGTGAAGCTCTACGGACGCGCAACGAGCACAAATTCAATCACCTGCCCCTGACTAGCCCAAATGCCCAATCTCGCTCCTTGGGAATGACGTCGAATGCGCTCAGATAAAACCGTATCATCCGCGAGGAATTTCTCATTGAGTCTCGCGAGATCTGCGATCGGAATGAATCGTGTCACTGTAGCTGACAAGGACGTGAAGGTTTCGCGACCGATAGGCCTCGAACGCACGCACAAACTCACGCCTGGCCGAGCCAGCGTTGAATTCAAAACGAGAGCTGATACGGTGCGCCAGCGGCGGATAGGCGAAGACGCTCTGGAGTGTCGTGGGCTCGCGACGTGAGCCTTGCCAGCCGGCATACAAATCCACCTCGATTCAACCGCAACATTCTGTTGCGTATGGAATCCAAAAGTCCGCTCTTGGCGCGATGCTGGGTGGTGGATGCACGGGCGCGTCCAATCGCCCCCTACGTCGGGTCAGCTTATGGTCGTCGCCCTTCCAGATCGTGATGCTACTCGGGCGTATCGACCGGTTGCGTGCCGTAGCGCTCGCAGGCTCTCAACGAAGGACCCAGCTCGCACCCTCCTGGATCACGATTGAGTACCAAACCTGCATCGAGCAGCTGCGGATCGGGTCTCACCAGCTTCGTGGTGCTCACGCCCATATTCGGGTCAACTGCCATTCGGTAGTCTCGTTCAAGCAGCTCTCGCAGGCGCTCGATGCGAGCGAACCGGAATGGATGGACCGGTTTGATCATCGGGCCAGGCTCCTCGGATCGAATGCGAACAATCGGATGATGAAAATGACGAGCGGGCGACGGGTGACGTTCATGAGTCGAGCTGTCGGTTCTCCGCCGAATGCCAGTCCGCGCCGTGGAGGCGGATCATCTCCCGACGGGACCGCTCGATGAAGATGCGCTCAACGCAAAAGCCGGCTGTCACTGAAGCCGCCAGCGCAAGGCCGCAGACCATATAGTCATTCATGAAATTCCAAAACATGTTGCAGCCGGCAACTCCTACAAAAGTAAGTGCCATGACCGTATTGCGAAATGCCTTAACCATGTTGCCCCCAGTCAGTGGGAACTTTACCATTGCAACCATGACGATTAGCAGCGTTTGACCCTTGTTAGGCGCCGTCTTTCTGCTCGATCAGCCTGGGTCCGCCCGCGCTGTCGACGGCCGTGGGTTCCCCATTAGGCCGGCAGGTCGCCGACAGTCATCCCGTCAACGCCCGCCGCACCTTTGTTGCGCTTCACTCGCGCCAACGCTTCCTTCAGATTCTCACGCTCGACCACTGCTTCCATCAACGGCCCTGCGACCGCCGGGCGTTCGAGACTGGCTTTCGCCGCGCGTGCTTCGGTCGCTTGGGCGGCGGCCTTCGGGGCTTCACCCCTCGCTCCGGTGCCCAAGTTCAGTTCGATCTGTTTCTTCTGCCGCATGGCTCGCACGAGATCGCCGTTCTACTAACCACTTCCACCGTTCGGGCCTTCAGCGGCGCGCCGCCGCCTGTCGGGTCGGAGGAGGCGCGCTCGATTGCTCTTGCGCTGGCCTCCGTCCGCCGCACAAACTGGACGTGCAGTTTTCCCGCATCCAGCTTTCATGAAC